>CAZNNT010000016.1:0-18217 GCA_964574495.1 uncultured Candidatus Saccharibacteria bacterium | reverse complement strand
AACAGGAAAAAACCATCTAAATTTCTGGAATCCTCAGAGACTACACGCCAAGAGCCGAAATAAAATTCGACTAAGATATAGTCCGAACTCTGTGGCGACACAGAGCCGACAAATAAGTCGGGCAACAAATGTTGTAACATAATTGAGCGCAATTCCTTGCGTGGTAAGTTCACGCGTGCACGAAAGGCGTAACGACTGGGGGACTGTCTCGGAGAGGAGCCCGGTGAAAATACAGTACCGGTGAAGATGCCGGTTACCTGCAGTTAGACGAAAAGACCCCGGAAGCTTTACTATAGCTTGATATTGGGTTTAAGTTTCTGATGCGTAGCATAGTGGGGAGCCATTGAGGCCTTGATTTCGGTTGGGGCGGAGGCGCCAGTGAAATACCCATCTTCAGTCGCTTTTATTCTAACCTCGAGGGCAAAAACCGCGGGGAACAGTATCTGGCGGGTAGTTTAAGTGGGGCACTTCCCTCCTAAAGAGTAATGGAGGGGTCTATTAAGGTCGGCTAACTCCGGATGGAAATCGGAGCGATAGGGCAACGCCACAAGCCGGCTTAACTGCGAGGCGGACATGCCGAGCAGGTGCGAAAGCAGAGCGTAGTGATCCGATCGTAGGCATTAGATGCCGCGAAAGCTCAACGGATAAAAGCTACTCCGGGGATAACAGGCTAGTACCGCCCGAGCGTCCACAGCGACGGCGGTGTTCGGCACCTTAACTAATCGGGGTGTCTAGGATAGCGATATCCTACAAAAATAAATTGGCTATAACGGTGAACTCCAGATATTTAGCCGACCATGAAAAATGGTAAAATATAATATATGGACAATACCGTGGGAAGTCTTACTCAATTTCAGAAATCTGTTGTTATTGGATCGTTGCTTGGTGACGGATATGTTCGACAAATGCCGGGAAGAAAAGAGGCGTTTCTCGAAATCAATCACTCTAGCGCGCAGAAAGAATATGTTGATTGGAAATACTCCGTGTTGAAAAATCTGACCACAAGTTCTCCAAAAGAGCGACGCGGCAATGGAAAACGCGTCGCGTATCGCTTTTACACAAAACAACATCATGAATTTACGATGTTAATGAAAGAATTTTACAGCGGTGGCAAAAAAAGTATTCCAAACACGATTCAAATCAGTCCAATAACACTCGCAGTATGGTATATGGATGACGGCAGTAAGTGTGGAAATTCAAATTATTATTTGAATACTCAACAATTTTCAATTGTTGACCAATACACATTACTTAATGCCTTAGAAAAGATGGGACTTTGTGCCTCTCTTAATAAGGATAAAAAATATTATCGAATTCGTTTTGTCGCTAAAAGTGTTGCGAAATTAAAGACGATAATACAAGCGCACGTCATCCCATCAATGAAATATAAATTGGGTTATGATCCCGTAGAGACTACACGCCGATCCCCCGCAGCCGCGGGGTGAAGATATAGTCCGATCCTACTAGTAATAGTAGAAAATACGACAGCGATGTCGGCTCATCTTATCCTGGCGGTGAAGAAGCTGCCAAGGGTTGGGCTGTTCGCCCATTAAAAAGATACGCGAGCTGGGTTCAAACCGTCGTGAGACAGGTTGGTCTCCTATCTACTGCAGGCGTTGATTCTTGAGGAGAGTCGTTCCTAGTAAGCCCTTTTAGGGCATTGCTACTTTCCGAAGTAATTCGGAATGAAAATTCGGCTAATAACGGTGAAATCTTAATGTAATATCTGGACTGGGGATATCTTTTTTGCGTCGGTCCGCAAAATTGATGTATAATTTACTTGAGGACCAGAAACTAAAATTAAGACAATACCGTGGGAAGTCGATCTAAAATTGATTTAGCGTATATTGCCGGTTTTCTTGACGGCGACGGCAGTTTAATGCTGCAAGTCAAGAAGCGCAAAGACGGAAGATTAAAGAAAAGATTCATGTGTACAATCTGTTTTTATCAGGATTCTAGACACGCGGAACCGCTTAAATGGATTCGTAAAATTCTTGGAATAGGTTATATTTCGAGACGCAACGACGGAATTACGGAATTGCGTATAAACGGATTCAAAAAAACAAGAGATATCATAAAAATTCTTATGCCGTTTGTAAAGTTCAAAAAAAAACAGGCCGCAGCGTTGCATAGAGCATCCGTAATGCTAAGCGGCAAGAGATATAATAAGCTGACGAACACGGAGTTAAGCGAAATAGCAGAATGCGTCTTAAACATACAAAAAGAAAATTACGCCGCTAAAAACAAGAAAACTTTTAGTGATTTAAATTCAATTTTAGGTCTGACCCCGTAACGACTGGAGCCCCGCAGCAGCGGGGTGAAGATGGCACTCAAAAATGCCATAATACGCCGACCCCCGCAGCCGCGGGGTGAAGATATAGTCTGCGCCATTAGTGATAATGGATAACGTGACGAGAGGACCGGAATGAACGAACCTCTGGTCTACCAGCTGTTCCGCCAGGAGCACCGCTGGGTAGCTATGTTCGGAACGGATAAGCGCTGAAAGCATCTAAGCGCGAAGCCGCCTCCAAGATTAGGAATCGTTGAGGCCCGTGCGAGATTAGCACGCATATAGGTCCTAGGTGTAAGCATAGTAATATGTTCAGCCGAGGGATACTAAATGGCCAAGTCCTATCCCGATGTTTTGGTACTTATAGATTTATTTGACCTAAGAAGTGGCTAAAGTTTGAGTTTTCCAAGTTGGTGGCTTGACGCGATGGAACTACCCTTTTCCATTCCGAACAAGGTCGTAAAACATCGTAGTGCCGATGGTACTCGCAAGGGGAGAGTAGGCAGTCGCCAACTTGAAGAACTTAAGCTGCCAGCCTGTCCCGTCGTATGGCGGGATTTACAGTTTCCACACAAGTCTGACTTGTGTATTTGTGTATACGGGCAGTTTTAAGGGTAAAATTTGCGCTTGGCTGCTATTGACAAAATACTAAAATAGGAGTATAATTAAAGTTGGAAAATGAGGGGTTTTTGAATGTTAAAAACCCAAGCAGAATCTTGACTCAGGAGGAAGAAAGATGAAGAAGGCGTTTTTGGTGATGTTTCTCATCGGATTGGTGTTCTCCTTTTTGGCCTCGGTCGCGACCAAGACCTTCGGAGAGACCGTGGCCTTGGACAAAAATCTCCCCGTGACAGCTGTCATCTTTGAGAGATTGTCTATCACGGCGTACGGGGAGTATGTGGATGCGTGGGCCCTCCGCGATTTTCACAAGAAGCTTGCGAAACTGGGCGTCACCTCCGGAGACATCTCTTTTGAAAGAAGGACAACTCTTCTTTCAAGGGGTCCGATGGAGAACAAACTCTTTAACTACTATGCTTCGGGATGGATCATCCTGAAGCATAGGGGCCGGGTTTCCGTAAGCGCGGCCGCGGGCGCCATCAACAATGAGGTGGCGGCTCTCACAAATGCCATCTACGAGGTCATCAGGATGGTGGAGGGCACGCAGTAGAAACGACTCTCCAAAAAGGAGAGGAGCCGTCGCGGCAACGCGGCGGCTTTTTCATTTCAAGATATTTTTTGTGTCCTACACAAGTCTGACTTGTGTACTTGTATTGGGCTTGACTTTTGGTTTAAAAGGTGGTACACTTTTAGGGTATAAGGATTAAGCTCTTTTTCAAGACAAGATAGGGGTTCTCGGATGTGGAATCCACCACAAACAGAGAAGGAGTGTGAATGATGCAAAAGGTGATTCGGGTTTTTCTGGCTTTGGCGGGAGTGTTGTCTGGAATGGCGTTGGGCTGGGGCTACACAGAAACGTCTAGCATCATTTTTCTGACGGCCGCCACAGTCCTTATCGCCATTCACTTCTTTCCTTACCTCCGCTGGCTGTTCAAGAAAGATTTTGAGGCGGCCATGTTGGCGGCTCTTCGTGAGCCGGTCAAAGAAAGGAGGACCTGATGTTCTAACTTTAAAAACAAAAAAATGAGCGCGAGTGGGGGAATCCGTCCAATCCGGATTCCCTTTCCACCGAGTGCGCGACTTTACTGGTCTAAGTCGGACTTAGACCAAAAGTGGCGCGTTGGGTGGAGTCCCGAAGCGCAGAGTTTCGGGGAAAGCAAGTTCTTTAAACCGTAAAGGAGAACGGAAGATGTCAAAAACCGGACCGTTTCAGAAGCATGATTTTGTCGTTGCCATCAGGACCGATATCGACAAGGGAATAGTGAAAGGACGAAGATTCAAAGTTCTTCGCGTTCAGAATCTCCCCGGAGGTCGTCAGATGATTGAGATTGAGATTTCTTTCGGTTCATTCGTCTGGCTCGCAGGAGAGTTTTTTCAGAAGGTGAAAGAGTAGGTCGTCCCTCGCGACGAAGGGGGGTAGGCGGTCTTGGCAAATTTTGCCGAGGCCGCCTTTTTCATTTATATTCAATATATATGGCATTTGCTTGGCGGTTTAAAAAACAGCTTTTTTATCTTGGCGTTTTGATTATTATTCCTTTGACGTTAATCATTTATATTGCTTTTCAAGTAACACCCGAAGCGACTTGTTTTGACAATAAAAAAAATCAAGGAGAAGAAAAAGCGGATTGCGGCGGCCCCTGCAAGCCGTGTCTTGAAAATCTCACCCAGCCCGTAGTTTTATGGACCCGCCTTTTTAAATTGGCGGACGGTTTTTACGAAGTCGCCGCACTCATTGAAAATACCCACAATTCGGCCGCCTCCGACAAATTTACTTACCGCATGAAAATTTATGATGAACAAAATATCGTCATTGGCCTTAAAGAGGGCTCCACTTTTATAAATCCGAACGAAAAAATTTTAATATTAGACCCCACATTCGCAACGGGAGAGCGTATTCCGGTGAGGGCTTTGGTTGAAATTGACCCGGTCAAGTGGCGCTTTGCCGAATATTCTCCGACAAACATTATTGCGGTTTCCCGTGATTTCTCGCTTTTGCCGCAGCCCCGACTAAGCGCGGTTTTACGCAATAACGATATTTTCGCGATAAAGAATATTCAGATTTCCGCTATTTTATATGATGATGTAGGAAAAGCAATCGGCGCGAGTCTTACCAATGTTGATGAAATAGGGGGTAGTGCCGAAAGAGCCGTTTTTTTCTCCTGGCCCAAAACGGCAATCACCGAGGAGCCCAAAAATATTGAAATACTCGTAAGGCGCTATAACCCGGCCGAAAGGCCGTAAAACTATTTACAAAGTTTTAAAATTTAAGTATAATATCCAATAATACTTTGACAACTTGCGAGGTGCCGGATGCCCACCCGAAAGTTAGTCGTCACTTCGCCTCCCGTTGAATCGCTTCTTGCGGCGGGCAAAGAGAGCTCTTTTTGGCCGAAAGATATTCTAGACAACCCTGAGGTAGTCGCTCAATCAGAAACGCGGCGCAAATTATCCGCCAAGCTCGATGACTTATTCCGGTGGATGCCGAAGCCGACAACGGAAATTACAAAAGCGGTTGATTTTGGAGAAATCGCTTTAGAAATCGCCGGCGAAGTATACGAGTTACTTGCTGATTTTCTTGAAGCCGATCAGTCGCATAAACGGCTGATATTGTATTTGCCGTTTGAGTTTCTTCCGGACAAGTCATGGCTGATGTCATCCGACAAGCTTGCGGATTCCGCTGGGAGGTTTACTGAAATTTATTTAAAGTGCTGGCGGGAGCTGCTTAAAGAAATTGACGTGCGCGCGAATTTTTCGGACGGGGATATTTTAGAGCCGGAAATAAGCCCTGGCGGCCAAAGTATGGTTTGCAAGGCGGCGCATCTTATTCCCAAACTGGCGCAAAAAGGCCTTATTTCAGTTGAATCCGTCTTTAATATTCTGACCGGAGACGGGAGCGGGGTTTTGAAAAATAGCGTCATTGACGCCTTGCCGGTTCTTGCCGACATGTCTTTAGTGTCTCCAGAAGAGCTCAAACGGATCATGGACCTTTGCGACTTATATTTGTATAAAACAGAGAAGAAAAAAATAGTCCGCGAATCCGGAAAAGAAAAAGGGAAAATCTTGCTTGGGAATATGGTTTCGGATTTGGATTTTGAAACAAAAAAGATAGATATGCGAGAGGCCCTCGATTTTTCGCGCGGTATTCCTAAGTTAAGGGTTGCTTGGGAGAGGCAGGAAAGAGAAAACGCGCTGATTGAAAAATATGCCGAAAGGATTTCAGAAATGCTGGTATCCGGCTTTTTATCTTCCGACGATACCCGTGCCTTTCTTGCGCGGGCATCAGACAAGGTCGTCCGTCTGTCAGTTATTAATGGTGTGAGAAAATCGGCCGAGACGATTGCGGAATATGATTCGGAAAAAGCCGGCCAACTATTTCTTGCTCATGAAAAATGTATGCGAAATTTGTGGCTAAAAAACGCGCCAGGAACAAGGGACGCGCTTATAAGTTCATTTTCGCGTTTGGCGAATCTCGGCGTAGTTGACTTTTCATATACGGAACGCTTTGGTATTCGGCTTTCGCGGCTGGATGCCCCGATTTCAAAAGGCGAAGATATTATTGGAAATGAAATCAGAGACCTAAAGCCGGGGATAGATTTTATAGCGACAGACCCCGAAGTTTCGCGGGCCGTGTATCCTGCCGTAATATTTTTCGGGTCTCGGTTGAAAGGATACGCAAAAAATAGCGCCGATCTTGATGTCGCGGTGTTTGTCAGGCCGGGAGTTTCTAAAACCAGACGGCCGGAAATACGGCAAGCGCTGTCGCGGGCGTTTTCGCATAAAAAAATTGACGGAAAAATAGTTGAGTTCTGGCTTGCCGAAGAAAAAGACGGATTGCGGGTCCTGGACTTTCCCGACGCGGATGTTTTTCTTGCCGACAGCACGTGGATACATCTGTTATTCGCCGGCGTATGGCTCGGAAAAAAAGACGCGATTCGTGAGCTTTACTCGCGTCTTCTTCCGGGATTTATTTACTCCGAAGGTAAAAAGTTTAACGGACGCGACGCAAAGAGTGTGTGGCTTGGCGAGATGGAGCGGGAAGTTTTACAGTACCGTTTAATGCATAAAGGATATAGGCGTCTTTATCCGGAATACGGAGGCATCAAAACCGAACACGCGCGCGGTTTGGACCCGCAAAGTTCTTTCTGGGATTCAGGATATCGGAGAATCGCGGCAAAGTTGTTCATTTCAAGAGTATATCTTCCGCGGCTGAAAGAACGCGCGGAAAATAAATAAGGGCAGTCCGATCATCGGGACTGCCCATTTTAATTTTTTGTATTTACTGTCGATTCAACGCAGTTTTTTTCCGTAGGTCCGACTGATACGGCCGTAACAGGAAGATTCAGTTCACTGCTTAATATGTCCGAACAAAGACCTATTGCCCTCCCTTTGGTCTTAAAAACCGTGATATTGGGACGGCATCGGCATAGAAGCTGTCCAAGTTTTTCTTGGTATTTGAGCTGGCGTTCGCCGGTTTCAAGCGAAACAGCAATGTTGTCTATTGTTTCGGGGCCATTTTTATATGATCCGCAGATTTTCCATTCCCCGAGAGGTTCTATCCGGTCCACGCAGGTAATTACAAGTCCGTTTAAGTTGCCTGTCGCGCCGCAGGCGCCGATGGCGTATTTCGCCGCGACAATATCAAAATATCCGACTCGGAATTTTCCCTGCCAAGGGTGATCGCTGTTGGTCGCGTCAGGTAATTTTTTCGTGAGCTCGGCGCACTCGCTGACGAAAGGTCCGGCGCCGTGGCGCGTATGGTATGTTCTTAAGACGCCCAAACTTTCAATGTTGCCGTCATAAGCGCATTCTCGAATAAGAGAAAGCGCAATTTCCGGAATCGTTCTGACTTTTGTCGTGTAAGGATGAAATCCGAGCAGGCGATCCAGCATCACGCCTTGCGAGCCCTCAAAAACAACCGTGCCGTCCACTCCGAGTATTTTTTCCGAAAAGTAATTGTCGTCAACGATATCGGCGGCTGATACAAGTTCGGCAAACCATCCAACGGCCCACTCAATGGTGCCGTCGTTTTTTAGATTATTTGTTTCCAGGCGGGCTCTGTCTCGGGCGATTTTGGGCAAATTATCCGCGCGGCTGATGATTTCTTCAAGCTCGCGCGTTTTCCTTTTCTTGATTGCCTCAAGTTTGTCCAAAAGAAGCTTAGGCCTTTTTAGGTCTTTTGCCCGGACCGCCGTTTCTTCAAAAAGTTCGGCATCAATTACGGTTTCGCCGACGCCGACTCCCACAGAGCCGTGTCTTGCGTCTTTGCGCGCGAGTTCCCGCAGGCGGTTGGCTATGGCCTGAAAAGGAGTAATGACCAAAGCGTTTTCATGAATGGTTAGCCGTTCAAATATGTCTTTAATTCCAAGTTCGTATTTCAGCGCTCTGCCTTCGGCTAAAATCGCGTATGGGTCAATCACCATGTTTTTTGACAAATGTGTCGCCGACCCTGATAGGGTTCCGCTTCCGAATTGGGCATGGACGTGTTCTTGTCCGTTTGAGCTTACAACCCGGTGTAAGGCTTGAGGGCCCCCTGTTCGCACGACCGTGTGAGCTTTGTGTTTTGAACACAACCAATGCGTTGTTTTTCCTTTACCCTCATCGCCGTAGCCCAACCCGGTTATCACAAATGCTTTTTTGGCGTTTGGCAACATGTTCCTCCTTTTTTAAAAAGAGCGGTCTCGGGACCGCTCTTTGCTTCGGAAGTTAAATCTTCCAGTCTGGCTTACTTTCTTTGCCGTCCGCGCCGCCATTCTCGTCTTTCTTTTTGGGGGGCGTCCTTTTTGGTCCGGACTTTTTGGAATCAGCGGGCCAGATATCTTCCCGGGTCTTAAACCTTGATCCGGCAGAGGGGATTCGTCCGAAATTAGGGTAAGTCGCCTGCAAGCCGATTGGTATTCCGGCTACCGCGTTTACGATCCGGCTTGCTTCATTGTCAGCCACACCCGATTCTTTCAGAAACTCAACCGCGCTTTGCGTATCCAAGACACCTTCGGTCAGGCCGATGACGCACGCCTGCACTTCGGCAATGTCCTCGGTTCGCGGAAGCAGAATTACGCGTTTTTGGCCGATGAGTTTGGTCCACCAGTAAGCAATACGAGGCCTGTTGCCTACCTGCAGGTAAAATATATGCCAGTTTTCAAGGGCTTTTTTCGCGACTTCTGCGGTTGAAGGAAGGGTTTGAGGCGTTTTGGAGCCGAAAGCCTTTTTCAGGACATCCGGTCCGAAAACCTGCTCAAGGACTCTGACGTCGAACTCATCCCGACCAATCTCATCCCCAACAATAAAATGATATCCTTTGAGACCGTAACTCGTGATGCTGGCGCTGGTGAGAAGTGCCGCGGCAAAAAGACCAAGCTGATAATCTTCCGTGTTATCTTCGCCACCTCGCTCAGGAACCAGAAGGCCCATTTGCCGCTCAACTTCGTTATCGGGCTCAAATTGCGACCTAAGGTAGGGATACCGGTCAACTCGGTCCTGAATAATTCCGGTGGCAATTTGGGTATGATACCGTTTCAAAACGGCTTTCGGGCCTTGAACCAGAAGATTCTGAACTTTCGGTAAAACTCTAAAGGCGATATCCACATTTCCGCCCATTGAGCCGGTCGTGTCCAAATCGGTTTCAACGGGCATGGCGACTCCGAATTTCAAAACAAATTCATCGCCCTCCGGCACTAAAAGATTATTTGCCAGCCTGATGACATCATACTTGCTGGGGTCAACCAGCGGGTCCAGCGTTTTGCCTTGGCGGGCTCTATCTTCGCCTTCATATGTTGCGGTTCCGCGGGTTTTGGCAACAACAGCTTTGGTTTTGTAGGTTGTATCTGACCAACTACCTTTTTCTCTCACTGCTTTCTCCTTTTGAGTTAAGGTGCGGGAATGCTTGAGCCGCCCTTACACACAGCGGCTCAAATCTCAAAGAATTTTAATCCGATTTTAAAAATTAGTCAAGACCGGTTGTATTCCCGCCAAAATTTTATGGCTTCCGGAAAATGTTCGCGTGAAATTCCGTCAGAAAGCATAAAGCGGGAATAGCCGAGGATTTTCATGTATTCCAAATCGGAAACGTCAGCCATGGAAACCGCCCCATTCTCAAGTCCCATTAAAAGACGGGACGCGCAGATGGCCGTCGGGTCTTTTTTGATTATGGTTTTTAAAGCGCCCGGCATTTTTTGCGCGCCGATATGAATCATAAGATCGTCGCGGGCGGCCATGAGCCGGTATGGTTTAAGTAAGGCGGCGCTTGTTTCGCGCGTAAAATCAATTCCGGCTTTCGATTCAATTTTAAGGCAGATACTTGAAGTTGCGGCGTATTTTCCAAGCGCGTTTTCCAGTTCGCGAACGTCGTTCAAACTCTCAACAAACGAAAGCATAAAGTTTGTAATACCCTCCCGCAGAGCCGATTCTATGTAGGCGTAGTCGGGCGCGAGAAGTCCGCCCTCAATTTCCAATTTAGCCGAAAGTATGTTGACGGCTTGTCCTCGTCCGACCGGAGCTTTAGGGAGAGGGTCAACGTATATTTTATTCCCGTCAACGACTTCTTTTAACTTACAAGGATTATCTCCGCGGAAAAAAACCCTGGCCGGCATTTGAACTTTAATTTTGTGGTTAAGAACAATCGGTCCTTCCGGCAGATTGGCCCACTCGGTCACCCGGAGCTGTTTTCCTTTTAAGTCAATAAATACCGGCTTGCCTAAAGGCGCGGCGAGTCTCTGAATTCGCCGTACGGTTTCGAGCGGTTCGTAAGCCGAACTCATGCCGGTGTTATACCGGACCCCCCGCACTTGAGGATGAGTAATGACTTTTTTTAGCAGTTTTTCTTGATGCGTAGGCGGAAGACTTACGATAAGCATGGAACCCCCTTCATTTTGTTAGACGTCAATGAGCTTCGGTTCATATTTTAACATATTAATTTTTTTTGGCAAACAAACTAAAAACCGCTCCGATTCGGTCGGAGCGGTCAATTTTACGGATTAAAGCTTCCAGTCTGGCTTTTCTTTCTTACTTTCGGCGGGTTTGCCGGTTTTCTTTCCGGATTTGCCGCGGACGTTTTTTGGCCGGATCTGCTTTATTGGCTTGAAGTCCTTCAATGGCTCAAGGGCTTTTTCAACTTGGCTGATTCGTTCGGGGGATTGCGGTTCGTATTTTATATCCTTGCCGAGATTAAGAGGCCTTGTGCTCATGTCTTCCAAATACTGCGCGAGATTCCGCGCGCCGGACACAATGGCATAAACCCCAAGCGTTATGTCTCCAACGGCAAGGTCTTCGGGCAAGTGAACGATTCTTTCTTTGCCAAGAACTCCCTCCCACTGTTTGACGACCTCGGCATTTTTGCTTTCGTTGCCGTATTTACGATGAATCAGAAACACATTATCCATGAATTTCTTGCAAAGATCCGCAAAAACTTTCTTCGCGGTTGTGCCTTTATGTTCGCCCCCGAAATGTTCGCGCAAGTCGTCTTCATGGAGCTCATCGACAAATCCCTCGTCGCCCGTGATAAGAAAAATCGGATTTTCCGCCTTCGGAAGATCGCATCTATGAGCGTAAAAATAAGCGGTCATCGCGTATGATTCCGTTCCGTGACCCCCGCCCCCGCCCTCAAAGTGAATTTTTTTCAGCCACTTGTCCAGATTTCGCAAGGATTCAAAGTCGCACATTTGCAGCGGTGAATCGTCCGATCGGATATCGCCAGTAGCTGCAATGCTCATTTGCGGATCCGGCAGATAGTTGCGGGCCACGATCTGTCCGACCATTCCCGGCCACTTGTCCCACATCATGATCTTTGGAAGGTTGCCCATGGAACCGGTAACATCGCCGTCGTATACTAAAGGGTTTCTGGCTTTGCAAATAAGTCTGCGGTCTTTGGGTAACAACGCCGGATCCATAAATCTTTGACGCAATTCTCTTTCGGCAACGCTTGAAACACCGCTTGAACAGCGCAATCTCTTGTCCGTAACATCGCGATCGTAGTAACTTCCGCCTCCGCCCATATTTTTTCTCCTCTTTGTTGGTGTCTTAGTGGGGGGCTGGGTTTTACACCTGCACGCCAAATGACATGAGTCGGGCGCGCACAGTATCTTCATGCAGAAAGTCGGGCAAAATAACACCCTCCAAATTTACGACGCTCGTGGCGCACTCCTCATACGACTCAGCGCCGACACGCCGAAGAAGTAAAATGCACTCCTCGGCGCATCCTTTAGCAATGCTCTTATAGCCGTGTTTTGCACTCAGAACTGCGAGCACAAAAAGAACCTCCGCCTTTTTTCGTTCAAGTGAATCAAGCTCTCTTAGCGCGGATGAGGCGTTTAATAAAGACATAAACTTCTCCACACTTTAAAGAACCTGACTATAAAATATTACAAGAGAAATGAATTTGTCAAGCGGTTTTAAAACAAGAAAAAACCCGTAGCGTTGCGACGGGTTTTCAATTTATATTTTTTACGGCTATTCCGCATCCAGTTTGACGATATTTCTGGCTTCAATTTGGGCGATTAATTCACGGCCGCCGGGAACCAGATTTCGTTTTCTGATCTGCCCGACTATTTCGGCCGTATTCGGAGGCAGGAGTCTTCGCGAAGACGATTCGGAAATTGCCAAAAGCGTCATTAGATCAATATCCGCCTGATTCGCGGACGGAATGAAGTCCGCGATTGCTTCGCGTAAAACATCATCGTCTACGCGCTCCTTGTTTTTAAGCGCCGAAAATTTAAAAGAGTCAAGAACAATTTTGCGTATATCCGCTCCAGAAAGACCACTGGTCAGTTCGGCGTAAGGCCCGAAGTCGGTAATAGTGGTTGCTATCTTATATTTCTTAAACATCACTTCGAATATTGGTACGCGTTCTTCGGTCGAAGGCATTAGAAGAGCGATCCGGTCATCCGATCTTCCGGAGCGTTTCATGGCCGCGTCCATCCTGTCCGGCCGGTTTGTGCAGTTGACCATTATGATATTGCCCTGGATTTTTGGATCCGAAAGGAATTTCATCCATGACTGCATTATGCGTTCCGATACCCCGGAGTCGCCTTTGGGCGAGTCGCGGTTGGCCTCGCTCAAGTCGGCTTCGTCGTTCATGACAATAACCGGAGCCAGCGCCCAAAGTCCCTGTATCTGTTTTTCGGTGCGCTCCTCGGATTGCCCTATCCACATTGAGCGGGCGTTTTTCATTTTCACAAAGTTGAAACGCGACGCTTTTGCCAGAGCTTCCACAAGAGCCGTCTTGCCGGTTCCGGGAGGACCCATTAAGGTGGCTCCTTGGGGGATCGCCCGGATTTCCCCGCGGCTGATGGCATCGATGATTTCCCGAAAATATTTTTTCAGGTGTTCAAGGCCTCCGATGTCGTCAAGTCCCCAATCCGGGTCGATTACTTCCATTACATCGCCGTATTCGTTATTTAGAATTTCTCTTTTCTTTTCTCTGACGAAAAACAAGTCCACCGGTTTGCCTGTCTGGATGCTGTATCGGAAAATTTCCAAAATCTGGCGCAAACTCATGCCCTGCGTGGCGTTGACGAATATATCGATATCAAAATCTTCAGGAACCGGAAAGATAGGCGGAAATTTTTCCAGGCCTTCTTTCAGATCCGCGATTTGTTCTTCAAGTTCGTCTTTGCCGGATTTGCCGCGTTTGGTTTTTTTCTCCAACGTCCGGATCCGATTTTCTATTTCCTGGCGTTCCTCGCTTCCTCTGGTGAGCCTTATAAGATAATTTTTGCGCTCTTCCGGAGAAGGCTTTGGAATAAACACGACGGAAATTCGGCTTGAAGACTGCCGAAGCTCCCCAGAAATTTTGGAAGCAAGGTCGGTAAACAGAAGAACAATGTTTCCGCGCCTTTTCATACTGCTGTCATGCGCCCAGTTGCGGAACCGCTCAATATGCGTGCGCTCGTTTTGAGTGAGGGCCGGACCGGATGATTCCGGCGCGATAAAATGCGCCGACTCAATTACAACCGCGACGTTCTCCATTTTTTTGAGGACTTTTTCAATCAGTGGCAGGCACAGCTCCGGTTCCTTTGGCGTCGGGCGTTTTGCGGCAAGTCCCGCTTTCGCGGCTGCTACCGGGTCCTTTGCGCCCGAGTCGTCTTCTTTTTCCAGCTCCGCTACTTTCCTGAAAGTTTTTTCCATTTCAGGAGTCAAAAATCTCGGGCCGGAAGCGATGTTGTAGAAAATAACCATATCTCTTTCGTCGAATGCCCTGGAAAGGAACTCGTTTAAGGGTATGTACGGCCATTCTACTTCGGATTCGGCGTAAGGATTTGGCACAAGACATGTTATGTCGCCGTGAAGCATAATCACGGAAGAAATGCCGGCTTTAAATCTGCCGGCAACGCCATTCATAAACCATTCGGGTATCATCGGCTTTTTTTCCGGCACCTTGGCCACGTCATTTTCTCCTTTTAATCCGTGTGATTGCGGTCGTGGGGATGGTCGTGATGATTGTGGCCGTGCCGATGACCGTGATGGTGGCTGTGGCGTTCTTCGCCCGGGAAAGGATCGCCCTCGGATATGTCGGAACTGGTGAGAATTATTTTCACGCCGAGTTTGTGCGCAAGCGTCACGAACTTAGCGGTTTCGAGTTCAAGCGCTTTGCGTGATTTGAAATGTTCAAAAACAAGCGCGGCATCCTCGCCTTTCTTGGATACTTTTATGTAGTCGCATGGGTGAGTCTTACCTTCTTCTTCGGCCTCTAAAACAAGCTCGTTTTCTTTTTGACTGATGGTGGCGTTATAACCTAGAAGCTGGGTGACAATGCCGAGAATTTCAAATTGCCATCGCTCGGAAACTTTCGCGGCTGCTTCTGTTAAAATCCTTTTTTCTTTTTCGTTTAAATAACGGCCCTGGGCTTCAAGAGCGCCCTTATCGTTAACAAAAAAATCAACTTCTTTCGCGGAAATATTTACAAGCGCGCGTTTGAGCGCTTCTTCAAGGAGCGGTTTTGTGTCAAGCTCGTTTATCCATTCTAAAAATTCCGGCTCTTCACTCCCAAGTCTTGCCATAAGCTCGGCGTCAATTTTCGGAGCGTCTATTTTTGCTTTGAAAGTTTGCGGCTGGGGTTCGGGGATTCTTATTTTGGCGTAGCTTTTATATCCGATGTTGCACGGCATTGCCGTCTCCTCTCTATGCGGATGTTAAGGTTCTACCAGCTTTTTACCACAAAGTGATGTACAAGTCAAAGAAATTAACCAAACTGTACTTTTTTATGCTTTTATGTTATTCTTTAAAAGAATTTTCCCGCCTTTACCCCACCGACGGCGGGGCGAGACGGGACAAGTAAGAGAATTTTAGCTGACCCCGCCAATGGCGGGACAAGCAAATTTGGCTGCGATTCTCTTGCCTTAATTGAGCCGAGAGGCGAATTGAGGCAAGCGTTCTTTTAAAAAAAATAACACCCCCCGCCTTTGGCGGGACAAGCTGAAAGGGAGAAACGGCATGACTAAAAAAATCGCGATCTACGGCGGGAGCTTTAACCCTCCGCGTGTTGCCCACCGGCTTATTGTTGAGATGGTGGCGCGCGAGTTTGACGAAATAATTGTCATTCCCTGTGGGCCGAGGCCGGATAAGCCGACCGTCAATGATATTGATCCTGTGCATCGCGCGACTATGGTTGATATGGCTTTTAGCGGTTTACCCAACGTAAGAGTTGAACTCTTTGATCTGGAAATGGGCACGTTTACCCGCACGCATAATCTTGACGCAATGTTTCGCGGCGGCGGAGAAATCTGGCACATTGTCGGCGCCGATTTGATTAAGGGCGGAAACGAGGGCCGGTCTTTTATTCAGCGCGAATGGGAACTGGGGGAAGAAATTTGGCGCGAGCTTAATTTCGCGGTTGTTTACAGACAAGGCATTGAAATGGCTGATCGCGAACTTCCGCCGAGAAGCAGGGTTTTTTACGAAGCATTTACCGGAAGCTCTTCAGAAACCCGGGAAAAAGTTTTCAGACGCGAGTCCGTTGAAGGATTGGTTGACCGTAAAATCAATGATTATATTCTTCGTCACGGTCTTTACCGCGGAGCGCGAATTTCGGGGCGATCCCAGCTGGTCTTAAGCGAGGTTCGTCCGAAAGTTCTTTTTGACGGCCGCAACCCGAAAGCCGAAGAATTTGTTCGGGTTTCGGGTTTAAGAGATTCAAGCCATCCGAATTTGATTACGGTTATCGGAGGCGACGGGTTTATGCTGCATGCCATCCGAAACCATTGGCGGGAAAGACTTCCGTTTTTCGGGATTAACAAAGGCACTCATGGATTTTTGATGAATGACCCTGAAAGTCCGGCCGTTCGTGAACTTTTGAGCGGCAGTTTAAGCGTTGATTTGGATCAGATGCCGCTGCTTTATGTTGAAATTACGGATGCGGGTGGAATGACGAAACGGGCGTTGGCGTTTAATGATGTCTGGGTTGAAAGGGGGACGGGGCAAACCGCTTGGATTGAATTGGAAATAGACGGAGTCCGGCGCATCCCTTTGCTTGTGGCTGACGGAATTTTGGCGGCCACTCCCGCCGGCTCCACTGCTTACGCCAAAGCGATGGGCGCTTTGGCGGTTCCGGTTCACGCGCCCGTTTTGACTTTGGTCGGCTCCAATGTGGCGCGTCCCAACTGGAAAGCGACGCAGATTACGCTTGATTCAACCGTTACCTGGAGGACCCTTGATCCGGTCAAAAGACCGCTTAACGGTTTCGTTGACGGAGCGGACCAGGGTCCGGTGATTGAAATGAAAATCCGACGAAGCCGGATTGCCGCAGCCGAACTGGCGACTCCGCCAGACCGAGCCGAAAAAATCATGTCCAGCCAATTCCCCGGATGAAAGGAGGAAAACGGAATGCTCGAGCGCGAACCAATAATCCGGTCTCTTTTGGACGCTGATTTTTACAAATTTACGATGGGACAAGTGGTCTATCATCGTTATCCGGATGTGCCGGTTCGTTACGCTTTGACGAACAGAACAACAGCTATCCAGATCGCGCATTTCGTTCCGGAAAGCGATTTGCGCCGCGAGCTGGATTACGCGCGCGAACTGAAATTCAATAAAACGGAAATCCATTATCTTCGAGGTACTAACGAATACGGCGACGAGCGAATGTTTAAAGAAGATTATCTTGAATTTTTGTCGGGACTGGAATTGCCGGATTACGATTTAGAGGTAAGAGACGGCCAGTTTTTGCTGGAATTTTCCGGCGAGTGGTCACGCGCTATTTACTGGGAAACAATAGCGCTTGCGATAGTGAATGAACTTTATTATCGGTCGCTTCTTTCCATGGAGAGGCGTTTCGGGCGGGATTTGGTTTTTGCCGAAGGCCGAAAGCGTTTAGCTGAAAAAATAGATAAACTTTGCGGGTGCCCCAAAATAACTTTTTGCGATTTTGGTACGCGCAGGCGTTTTAGTCGCGATTGGCAGGATTACGTCGTTGGCGTTTTGGCTGAAGAAATTCCGCGTCAGATGCTTGGCACATCAAACACGTATTTGGCCATGAAGCACGGACTTTTGCCGATGGGCACTTCGGCTCATGAAATGTATATGGTGATGTCCGGCATTATGGGCGAAAGCGATGAAACGATTCGCGCTTCTCATAGCGAAGTTTTACGGGATTGGTGGGACGAATATGGTTTCGACCTTTCCATCGCGCTTACCGATACTTACGGGACAGATTTCTTTTTTGGAGATATGACCGCTGAACAGGCGCGGAGTTGGAAAGGTTTGCGCCAGGACTCCGGAGATCCGTTTTTGTTCGGAAGAAAAGCGATTGCTTTTTACGAGAAAATAGATGTTGATCCGAAAACAAAGATGATAGTTTTTAGCGATGGTTTGGATGTCGATACGATTATTGAATTATATAAAGAATTTAATGGCAGGATTAAAACGACTTTCGGCTGGGGCACAAATTTGACCAACGACCTCGGTTTTAAAGCCCTTTCTTTGGTGGTGAAAACAGTTGAAGCCAATGGCCGAGGGCTTGTAAAGTTGAGCGACAACATCGCAAAAGCCATTGGAAGGCCGAAAGACGTTGAAAGATTCAAGAAAATTTTCGGCTACGTCTTCACGACCTTTGAAAAGTGTAAGTATTAATTTCTCGCGGTGGCCCGCTTTCGGGCCGGCCACCGCTCTTTCATAGAGCTTCTTACAAGGGGTAGGCGGCTCTAAGAAGGAAGTTCTTTGTAAACTCAACCAGTAAGGAGGACGGCAATGCCAGAGACCCTGATTTTTTCTACGCGGGATTCCGAATATTTTGCCAGATTGATTGCCGGAAAAATAGGCATTTCAAAACTCTCTGAAATAGAAAGGAAAACTTTCGGAGGGGGCGAGAGATATTACCGAATT
>CAZNNT010000015.1:0-19426 GCA_964574495.1 uncultured Candidatus Saccharibacteria bacterium | reverse complement strand
GATACAACATCGCCCGCGCGCTCATTAAAGCGTAGAGGTTCAAAATAATCCGCCGAAAGTAGACAAAAGAATTTTTATAGTTTATTATGTAAGTGCCTCGGGCGAGAGGTATTTTTTTTCGCCCATAAATATGGAAGTAAGAAACACCCCGCAGTCGCGGGGCAAGTAGCAAATATGGAAATACGCAATATCGCTATTATCGCTCATGTAGACCACGGCAAAACCACTTTGACCGATGCTTTGATGCGTCAGTCCGGGGTTGCCGAAGAAGGGGTCTCAATGGATTCAAACGCCCTTGAACTTGAGCGCGGAATTACGATTTATTCAAAAAACGCGGCGATTTTTTACAAAGATACAAAAATAAATATCGTAGACACTCCCGGGCACGCCGATTTCGGCTCCGAAGTTGAACGGGTTTTACGCTCAATTGATTCGGTCCTTTTGGTGGTTGACGCGCAAGAAGGGCCAATGCCCCAGACCCGTTTTGTTCTAAAAAAATCTCTTGAACTGGGATTGAAACCGATTGTGGTTATAAATAAAATTGATAAGCCCGCGGCCGACCCGAAACGCACCGAAGAACAAACGCTTGAGCTTTTTTTGGAACTTGGCGCGAACGACGAACAAGCCGATTTTCCGGTGATTTATGCCATAGGCCGCGAAGGTATAGCCAAATTAAAACTTGAAGACGAATCAAAAGACCTGACTCCCCTGCTTGACGCCATTCTCAAACATATTCCGCCGACATCAAACGCAACGATTGACCTGCCGCTTAGATTGCAGCCCTTTAATCTTGCTTACGATAATTTTTTGGGGCGGCTTGCGGTGTCGCGGGTTTACGAGGGCTCGGTAAGCGCGGGCCAAAATGTGTTTGTCAAAAAACCCGAGAGCGAGGCCCGCGCGGGAAAAATAACGCGTATATTCACTTTCCGAGGATTGAAACGGATTGAAACCGAACGCGCTGAAGCCGGAGACATCGTGATGATAGCCGGAATTCCGGATATTGATATCGGCGAAACCGTGGCTTCAAACTCCGATACTCCTCCCCTACCCGCAATCGCGGTGGATGAGCCGACGATTGTTTTGAATTTTTTGATTAATAATTCGCCTTTTGCCGGACGCGAAGGAAAATTCGTAACCTCGCGCCAGCTTCGCGAACGGCTCAAACGAGAACTGGAAGTGAATGTCGGCCTGCGCGTTGATTTTAATTCGTCAGAAAATTTTACGGTGTCCGGCCGGGGCGAACTGCACATCGCGATTCTGCTTGAAAATATGCGCCGAGAGGGCTATGAAGTGCAGGTGTCCCAGCCGCAAGTCATATTCCATCAGGAAGAAAACGGCGAGCGAAGCGAGCCGTTTGAAGAAGTGATTATTGACACTCCATCACAGCATCAGGGCACTATTATTGAACGCCTTGGCAAACGCAGATTCGTGATGAAAGACATAAAAACGCGCGGCAATTCGGTTCGCATAATCTTTGAAGGGCCGACGCGCGGAATTTTGGGGTACCGCAGTCAATTCGTGATTGACACCAAAGGCGAAGGAATTATTTCTTCAAGAGTTATCGGATTCAAACCTTACGCCGGCGAAATTAAAAAGCGCTCTACGGGCTCAATGATCTCTATGGCTGACGGAAAAGCATTGGGATATTCGCTTTGGAATCTGCAAGACCGAGGCGTGCTTTATATCGGCCCGAGCGCCGAAGTTTATGAAGGCATGGTTATAGGCAATACATCCAAAGGCGAAGAGATGAGCGTGAATCCGACCAAAGGAAAACAGCTTACCAACGTGCGCGCGTCGGGATCGGATGAAGCCATCGCGCTTACTCCTCCTTATGAACTTACGATTGAGCGCGGACTTGAAGTGATGGCCGAAGACGAATATCTGGAAATCACGCCCAAAAGCGTCCGCCTGCGAAAACAGCATCTCACCAAAATTGACCGCTCCAGAGCGCGAAATAAAATATAGTTAGAAAAATGGAGTTATAATCATTACTATAAAGCTGAAACATTGACTTTTTTATATTGATCGCGCTATCCTTGTAAAAGAATTTGACTTGATGGCGCCATAAAAAGGAGGGGGTTATGCCGGCACATTTTAGAGGCGGCTTAGTATTTGAGATAGTTGAGAGAGCAAGAAAACTGCTTCAAGAGATGCGGGGACAGAACTTAACATACGAACAACTTCGTGAAATATTCGGCACCTTTGACAGCTGTAGCGATTCTTACGCAGAAAACGCAGAAGCATTTGCAATAATTTTTAAGGAAGGTTTATTGATTGAGGAATCTCCGAACCAATATCGAGCTGCTTCCTTAAAAGAAATGGGAAGTAGGATTTCAAAGAAAATAGAAGATATCCGGAGAACAATACAAGAGGCCGCTGATAAAATAAAAATTATTGTAGTAAAAGAGGCAAAAAAAGCAGAAAATGATTTCCCCAAGATTTTTTTCGGGGATAAAAAAAAGCCCGCCATTATACTTGATCTCTTTGACGAGTACGCAATTGTATTAACACCCGAAGGTATTTTTAAGTGCCCTTATACTTTCACTAGCAACAGCAATCGTATTGAAAAAAGGCCCCATTGGGAGCATAGATATGAATACCCGCTTCTGTGGATTGAGTGGGGCGAAAAAGCGTTGGTAAAATTAGCAAGACACCGCAAATAAAGACAAAAGGATATAGAATAACCGCGACGGGAAAAAAACAAAAAGGGCGAATAGCCCTTTTCTTTTTTTATCTGGTTAAAAATTCATTGAGCGCTTTTTCGTTTTCGGCGAAGTCCGTATAACGGTGTTCTTTTCATAAGATAAAATGTTAACATAAGCCGCGTTATCCACACGCTTCTTAATGATATTTTTTCCGAACCGCCGGCTATGTTATATTAAGTGTATGAAAACATTCGCTCTTCAAATTTTAACCGCGGCCGTTTTGGTGTTCGTTTTTTCCTTAATGGCCGTCGCCTTTAGCGAGCCGACGCAAACGCCTCCGGCAGGCAATGTTTCAGCGCCCTTAAATGTTTCAAATCTGGGTCAGTCCAAGGCCGGCGGACTTATTCTCAACACCGGAGGCGCGGTCTACGGCCTGATAGTTGAAAATGGCTTTGTGGGCATAGGTACCCTAAGCCCCGAAAAGAAACTTCATGTCGTGGGCGACACTCAAATTGATAACGGCGTCATTCGCGGAGCCACTTACGGCTATGGAGGAAATTACATTGAAGTGACTCCTGTAGAGGGCGGCCCCACCAATTGCGGCTGGCCGAATCCGTTTACCGGCAGCTGCAGCTGCCCGGCCGGATTTTCCAATTTTGTCAGCGGCGCCTGGCCGAATGGCGTAAGCGGATATAATTCATGCGGCCCCCTTGGCCCGGAGGGAGGACATACCGGATGCGTCAGCTTCATTTGTTATAAATAATCACATGAATCGTTCGGAAAATCGCATGGGTGTTTCGCAAAAAAATATTTCCAATTACGCCCTCGTCATTATCGCTTTTATAATCGTCTCAGGACTAATGGCCTACGCCTATATTTCTTCGCTAAAAAAGAACGAACGAGAAGCGGATAAAGAAGAAACAATCCGCAAACTGACCGCGCCCAGCGGGGACTCAACGACCTCTAGCGGAGTGCTTCGCTATTTAACCGCTCCCGAGAAATGAAATTTACGCTAATTATAGCCGTAACGCTGGCTTCTTTTTTGGGAGGCTTTATTTTGGCGTACGCCGGCTCCGAACATAATCTTTCCGGCTGGGCATGGTCGGAAACAATCGGCTGGATTAGTTTTAATAGCGTAAATCAGGCGACTGGCGCGAATTACGGAGTTGATGTCGCTTCCAACGGCCGGCTTTCGGGATACGCCTGGTCCGAACATATCGGCTGGATAACCTTTAATCAAAACGAAATGGTGGGCTGCCCTCAAACGCCCTGCAGAGCCGATTTTGATAAAAATAACGGCCAAGTAACCGGCTGGGCCAAGGCCCTTGCGGCGGACGGAAACGGCTGGGACGGCTGGATTTCTCTTTCAGGAACGAACTACGGCGTGTCTATAAATAATTGCGGCTGGCAGGGCTGGGCTTGGGGATCGGAGGTTGTGGGCTGGATAAGTTTTTCAGGAACAAATTACGCAGTAACGGGAACGGATGACGCCTGCACCGATTTTTCCACATCTCTTAACGCTTCTCCGTCGTCGGGTTTTGCGCCGCTTTCCGCCAACCTGACCGCGAATGTCAGCGGAGGCGAAGGAACAATTAATTACACTTTCTGGTGGGATTGCGGCAATTCAAGCACCAATGTTTCTTCGGTTATTTCGGCTTGCGGCAATCCCAGCGATCCGGCAATAGGAGCAAAGTTCGATAATCTTTCCGAAACCCAAAAAACGGCAAACCATATTTATTCCGACTCCGGAACTTACACGGCAAAAGTCATAGTGGAACGCGATACAAGGTCCGCGGAAAACCGCGTCTCAATAACAGCGCAAACGCCGCCGGAGGACTTTTCGCTTTCTTCTTCAAATAACATCCAAGCCGACATCACCGCTTCGCCTTTTGCCGAATCAACAAAAACAACCATTTCAGTAAATCCCCTTTTCGGATTCAATTCGCAAATTACGCTCTCAATAGAAAGCGTAACGCCGTCTTTATCGGGCGCGATATACCATTGGAAGAAAAACGCCACGGGCCAGGAATCATCCGGCTCTTCGCCGACCATAACTCTTAATTCCGGCCAATTTTCCAATGGCGCCGACTTTTGGGCCGATGTCCCCCGCGAAAGCGCCCCGCAGGAATATACCATACGGATTAAAGGCGACGACGGGGAAAAAACCAGATTCGTGGACATAAAATTAAACACCCAATCCACAACCCCCACTTTTGAAGAAATTTAAAAAATTTAAATGAAGGGACTGGCGTTAATTATTTTATTTTTAATCCCCTTTGCGGCTTTTGCGTACGCGACGACCAACGCCGGCTTCCTGCAAGGCGGCATTTGGTATTCCAAAGACCCGTTTTTTGCCGGAGAAACCGTCAGAGTTTACGCGGCGATTTTTAATAGCGGGATTGACGATATTTCCGGCCGAGTGGAATTTTTTGACAATCAGAAATCAATCGGCTCATCAAATTTTTTCGTGGAACGAGGCGGAAAATTTTCGCAGGTCTGGACCGACTGGCAAGCGACTGAAGGCAATCACTCAATCAAGGCCGTAATCATAAGCGCCTTGCTTTTACCCGTGGGTAAAGAGCCAATACCGATTGAATTTGAGCAAAAAAGCGCCTTTGAAGAAAATCCGCGTTTGGTGCAAAAGGACACTGACAGCGACGGAATAGGAAATAATAACGACCCGGATGACGATAATGACGGCCTTACGGACGCCGAAGAAATAAAATTGGGTTCCGATCCTTTAATCGCGGACAATACCCGATCAGCGGAACAAAAAATCGGGCAGCCGGCGATTGAAACGGCCGAGGAAACCATTTCCGACATCGCCCAAAAAACAAAAGAGCAATTTTCAATCAGCAATGATACAATAAAAGAGGCGCTTGGGCCGGCAATAGAAGTTATAGACAAAGAAAGAGAAGAAGTGAGAAAATATTTAAGAGATTTGGCGCAAAATCCAGATGCCGGACAGGGAGAAAAATTTCTGGAATACTCTTATTTGGCCTCTCTGGCCACCCTGTCTTTTGTTCTTAAAAATCCGATTCTGTGGTATATTATGGGCATTATAGTGGGATATTTTATACTGAAGATGATTTTAAGGCGCATTTTTAGAAGAAATTAAAAAAAATAATATGGAAACGGAACAATCGTATCAGTCAAAAAAAGACGAGAAAGAAAAATCGAAAGAACTGGAGCAACGAAAAATCCGGCGGGGAATATTCTTGCGAAAATTAAAAATCTATATTTTCGTACTGCTGATTCTCGCCGCTATCGTATATGGCGCTTATTTTGCCGCGCGCAAAACCGCCCCGAAAAGCGAGGACTTCAGTAAAGCCGTGCCGATTATGGAAAGTAACCACATACTCGTGGGGACGGACGAAACCATAAAATACACTTCTAATCCGCCGACATCCGGCCCCCATTACGGGCTCACCGCCAAATCAGGATTTCGCGATGAAGCGATACCCGACGGCCATATTATTCATAATCTGGAGCACGGGGATGTCTGGATCGCCTATCACCCTCGCCTGACAGACGCGATTAAAAAAGAATTGAAACAATTTTCAGCCGCGAAAGTCATAATCACGCCGCGCGAAGCCAATGATACCGATATGACTCTAGCCGCCTGGGGACGGCTGGACGCTTTTAATATTGAAAATAATGAATTGCCGGTTGAACGCATTAAGGATTTCATAAAACGATACATGAATCAGGGACCGGAAAGAGTGCCTGGCGCGAGCGGAGGGATTTAATCGGGAAACGGAGGCAATATGAAAAATTCCGGGGTGTTTGTCGTAACACCCACCTATAACGAGCGCGGTAATATTGAGGAATTGGTCAAAAAAATTTCGGGCCTGGAAATTCCCTATTTGAAAATAATAGTCGTGGACGATAACTCTCCAGACGGCACCGGGGAACTGGCGGAAAAATTGTCTCAAACACACCCCTTAAAAGTTCTCCATCGTGCGAACAAAGCCGGTTTGGGCACGGCTTATGTCTGGGCTTTCAAAAAAATTCTCGCCGGGGACTTCGGCGAATGGGGTGTGCCCGACTTTATAATCCAGATGGACGCCGATCTCTCGCACGACCCTTTGGTTATCCCCCGCTTTCTTGAGACGGCGCAAAATTACGATATGGTTTTGGGCTCGCGTTATATTTCCGGGGGAAAAATTAAAAATTGGGGCTTCTTGCGGCGTCTCTTGAGCCGTTTCGGAAACGCTTACGCGCGACTGATTTTATGGCTGCCCTATCGCGATCTGACGGGCGGCTTTAAATGCTTTAAAAGGCGCGTTTTGGAAAACATTGATTTGGAATCACTCGACTCCGTGGGATATAATTTTCAGATTGAAACCACTTATAAGGCCCATCAAAAGGGCTACAAGATTTGCGAGCTCCCGATAACTTTTACTGAGAGAAAGGCCGGAAAGTCAAAAATAAATCTGCCGATTATTCTTGAAAGTTTTTGGAAAGTGCTTGCGCTTCGCTTCACTTCTTTTGAAAAACAAAATAACGCTCGTTTATGACCGTTATTTTATACTCATCCGAAAGCGCGTAGCCGTCGGCATAGCGCTGAAGATTTTCTGGGGTATAAAATCCGAAAAAATCAGAGCCGTCAATAATGACGAAATCGGGTTTCGTTGGCTCAAAACCGAGCATATAGACGAACTTGCGGTCAGCTAAATGGGGAACTATGTTGGTTTGGGCCGTAACACTCGCGTCCGCAGGCATACTTTTTACGATTTGGTTCAAAATTTCCCGCCTTTCGCCGCCTTTAAAAAAGCCGGCCGGAAAATGTAACGGGCTTACGGAAGAGCGAACTAAAAAAACGATTATAAAAGCGGAAATTAAAGCCGATTTAGATAGCCAAACGGCTTTATTCGGAAAGCGCGTAGATAATTTTTTCAAGCCATAAACGCTCCCAATGAATATTCCGGCGATGAGCATTGAGTCATACTGATAAAATCCTGAAAATTGGCTGGAAAAATTGGTCAAAAGATTTTCCAGAAGCCCGGGAGCCAAAAGCAAAAAAGAAATCGGACGCATAAAAGGCAGAAATAAAACGGGCAAAAAAATCCAAAATAAATAAGCCATTTTTGGAAAAGTAAAAATGGTCTTCAAAAAAAGCGAGGGATGCCAAAAAAGATTACGCGCGATTTCTCCCGCGTTTCCTCCGAGATGAGCGTAGCGGTCAAGGCGCAAAAGGCCGCCGCCAAAAGCGGGCATTATAAATTTTACGGCAACCGCGAAATAAATAAGCGCCAAAAAGGCGGCTAACAATCCGATTTTTCTTTCTTTGGGCTCGCGCCAATTAATCGCCGCCAAAAATAAACCGCTAAACGCGACTGCCAGAATAGCGTCTTCCTGGGTGATAGATGCCAAAACCATAAATACCCAGAACCAGAGCCATTTTTTTTCGTTAAAAAAATAAAAAGCCGCAAGCAGCGCCGGAATCAAAAACGCTATCGGATGAAAATCAAAAAAATTTACCCAGTGAAGCGCGGGATATAAAAGATAACCGAGGGAAATTAATAAGGCAAAATCATGACGCCCCAATATTTTTTTGGCGAATAAATAAAGCGGCAAAGCGCCCAAGGCAAGAGCAAGCGCCTGAATAATCAGCAGGTAATAAGGGCTGGGGAAAATCAAAAAACCCGGAAGCAAAACAAAAATAATCGGACTCATATGAACCCCCAGATGGTTCGGCACTTCTTCAATACTGTTTTGCATTATTCTGCCTTGAGCCGTGTTCCAGAAGGTCTGAAAAAAAATTCCCATATCCCAGGCCTGCGTTTGAAAATCGTAGTGGCGCGCGACGGAAACAGAGCCGACAACCGCGATATAAACGAAAATCGCGGCTAAAACCGCAAAAAACGCTTTTCGCTCGCTTAAAATTTTCATATATAAAGAATATAATATAATAATCCTTTATGAAAACCAGAAATTGGCTAATTTTGATACTTGTGCTTGCCGCGGTTTTGCGTTTTTGGGGGCTCTCCCGAGGCGACACCGTAAACGATGAGGTCTTTTACGGATTTCGGGCCGTCGGCCTTATGGATTTTGACGAGGCAGCCGAACAAACAACGCCTCTTGAATGGCTTGATCCGAACACCCCCTCATGGACCAAACTCTCCTTCCACGACCATCCGCCGCTGGTATTCTGGGTCCAGCATTTCTCCATTTTGCTTTTCGGAGAAAATAATTTTGCTCTGCGCTTTCCGTCAGCCATACTGGGCATTTTATCGGTTTATCTTTTGTATTTAATCGGCCGGCGGCTTTACTCGGCGCGCGCCGGCTTGGTGGCCGCGGCCTTAATGGCCGTAACGCTCAACTCGGTTTATATTTCGCGGACCGGACTGCAGGAAGCATTCGTGATATTTTTCCTGCTTTTGGCGTCTTATTTTTTCCTGCGCTCGCTTGATGAAGAAAATTACCTAGTCCGGCTTGGCGCCGCGCTCGGACTCGGGTTTTTGACAAAATATAATGTTTTTGCGCTTGTTCCGATTTTTATAACCTATTTGCTGATTTTCAGACGCGATTATTTTTTGAATAAAAAATTGTGGCTCGGCGGGGCGCTGGCCGCGATTATTTTCAGCCCGGTGATAATTTACAATATTAAACTTTACCAAACGGTCGGGCATTTTGACTTTCAATTTTCCTATATTTTCGGCCAAAATCCTGAGGTCTGGAAAATCGCTCCGGGCAAAGAAATCGGGGGCCTTACGGACCGACTTAAGAACTTCGCTCCGCGCCTTATCGCAAGCAATTCTTGGCTGTTTCTCGGGATTTTCACGGCGTCGGTATTTGCGGCGCTTATAGCCGCGATAAAGAAACAAAAAGAGTTTTTAAAAAAACACGCGTTTCTTTTGACTGCGTTTATTTATCTTTTTTTATTACTGATGGCTATAGGGCCGTCGTATCGGTTTTTAACCATGCTCACTCCGTTTATGGCTTTGACTGCGGGCGTTTTCTTTTATAATTTTTATCAATTTCTACAAAAGGGACGGCGTCCGGCCGCCGCGCTTTTTGGCGCGTTTCTGGTATTTGAAATTTTTTACACGGCGAATAACCAGATCGTCTATTATCCCGCCGGCAATATTCCCTGGACTTCCTCCAAAGTGCGGTTTGAAAATTATAACTGGGGATATAACGCGCTCGGCAATTTTTTTAATGAAGAATTAAAAAATAAAATGCCCGCGATCAGATTTGACGCGCGCTATAAATTTATTGAAAAAGCGCAGGATAAATCCTTGGAGCTTGCTCAAAAGAACGGCTTTGAACCGTTTCCGGCTATGATTATAACCCACGGCAATTTTGACCGCGGAGCGAAACTCTGGGTTTTAGACCGGCTGCATATTTATCACGGCTGGCCGGTGATTGACCTTAACACCTATTTTGAGTATCTGAAAGAAAACGGCTCCGATTATTACAACCGAGTCGGCTTTAAATACCATTATTTTGTTCTTGCGACAAATATCGTGCCCGAACCGGCATTTCAGACCCTCATTACAAACACGACGCCAATAAGCATTAAAAACCCCCGAGGCGACGAGGTTTTTAAAATCTATAAATTAGAAATTAGAAATTAGAAATTTTTTTAATATCCCTCAAGTTTGTTGGATTTTGAGTGCTGGCGGATTCTTTCAAGGGCTTTGGCCTCAATCTGGCGGATGCGTTCGCGAGTAACGCCGAATTCTTTGCCTACTTCCTCCAGAGTGTGGGTTATGGCGTCTTCCAGACCGAAACGCATGCGCAGAATTTTCTGTTCGCGCGGCGTAAGATCGGATATAATTTCGCGAAGCTGGTCGCGTAGAAGTTTTCGCGACGCTTCCTGAACAGGAGATAAAATCGTGTCATCTTCAATAAACTCTCCCAAAGTGGAATCCTCATCGTCTTCGCCCACGGGCGCGTCAATGGAAACGGTGTCTTGTGAAATTTTCTGTATATGGTGAATTTTTTCTACCTCAAGACCCATTTCATCGGCAATTTCTTCCGGCAGAGGGTCTCGCCCCAAATCCTGAGTCAGCCGGCGCACCGCTTGCTGGTATTTTGAAATGGTCTCAACCATATGCACCGGAATACGAATGGTGCGCGCCTGGTCGGCGAGAGCCCGGGTAATGGCCTGTCGGATCCACCAAGTGGCGTAAGTTGAAAACTTAAAGCCCCTTTTCCAGTCAAATTTTTCAACAGCGCGAAAAAGGCCGATATTGCCTTCCTGAATCAAATCCAAAAGAGTCAAATTTGGAGAGCGTCCGGCATAACGCTTGGCTATTGAAACCACAAGACGCAAGTTAGCCAGCGCCAGACGATTTTTGGCGTCCTCATCCCCTTTTTCTATGCGCCGAGCAAATTCTTTTTCTTCTTCGCCCGTAAGCAAAGTGATTTTTCCTATCTCCCGAAGATACATCTGAACCGAATCGGTGCCTAAATGTTCAAGCGCCTCCCGAAGTTTCGCCTGCTTGGGTTTTTTTTCTTCTATCTCCAGCAGGTCTTTTCCTTCAACGACATCAATGCCGGCCTCCTGAAGGCGATTATAAAGGTCCTCAAGAAAAAGAATATTGCGCTCAATATGATGAAATTTGGACAGTATTTCTCCGTAAGTAACGAAGCCGCGGATTTTGCCGCGTTTAATCAGGTCAAGCACTTTTTCTTCCGAGAACTCTTTTTTGGCTGAAAATTTTTTGGCGGGCGTCTCGCTTTTCAATCGCACCACTTTCATTCCGCCGCCTTTTTTGGCCGATTTTGCTCTCAAGGCCTTATTTTTCGGAAGTTTTCTATCGGCTTGAATTTTGGTTTTTGATTTTTTGGGCATGAACTAAAATATTATTCAGTTTAAATCAAATTCAGGCGGAATTCAACTCGGCCGAAACCGCTTTGAATTCGTCAAATTTTTTCTCAAGTTCTTCCTTATTGCCCGACATTTCAAATTCTTTGACGGATTCGCCGAGTTTAACCAGACGCTCTTTCAAATGTTCTTTTTTGAGGTCTCTGGCCAGAGCCTTGAATTGAAGCGGCAAGTCGGACGCCTCCCCGCAAAACACTTCGGCTTCAAGCGCCAGCTTTTTAACATAATGATCTTCGGCCGGACTTTGAGCGTGGATGACCGATTCAAAAATGGGCCGGCGTTCGGGGGCGAACCAGTCGGAGCCGCAATCGCTCAAAACATCGTTCAAAACATCTTTTTTCCAAACAATCAAACCTATTAACCGCTCCTCCAAAAGCGCCTTGCGACTGCGAATCTTTGGACGGATGTCGTCCCGAGCGGCATTATCTTTGGGTTTTTTAAGGCGCGCGAGCTCCTGCCAAACATTTTCTTCGCGCATTTTAAGAGCGTTCGCGACTTCGCCGACCCAATGGGCCTTATCTATTTCGCTCGGCATAGCGGAAATATACGGCAATACGGATCGCCCCGCTTCTTTTTTAAAGGCAAGGACATCTTTATGCTTTGAAGCCAAGGTTTTCAGCAGAAACGCGACAATCGGCTCGGCTTTTTCCAAAACAACCGGCCAGCTTTCGGGGTTTTCTTTTATTAAATCAGCCGGATCTTTTACTTCCGGTATCAAAACTATTTTTACGTCAAATCCGCAGGTCAAAGCAAGGTCAAGGCTTTTTTTCGTGGCTTCAAAGCCAGCGTTATCCATATCAAAAGACATAATTAAGGTATCGCAAAGCCGTTTAATGCTTGTTAGATGCTGCGCGGTTAAAGCCGTTCCGGAGATAGCCACGGCGTTAACGACGCCGGCTTGATGAGACATAATCAGGTCCATTTGCCCTTCAAGAATTATTGCCGCGTTTTTTTTGCGGATTTCGGTTTTCGCCCGATCAAAACCGTAAAGCACTCTGGATTTGTCGTAAAGGGTCGTTTGGGGGGTGTTGATATATTTTGCCGGTTCAATGTCCGCGCCGCCCGGACGCAGATCTTTCTCAAAAATTCTGCCGGAAAAACCCACAATGCGCCCCGCGCCGTCAAAAAGCGGAAACATTACGCGGGCGCGAAATCGATCGTAAAATCTGCCGGTAGCCGGCTGTTGGTCGCCGGCTGCCGCGATAGCTAATCCCGCTTTTTCTATTTCATCTTGTTTAAAACCGGCTTGTTTAAGGTGGGAAATGGTAGCGTCCCAAGAATCGGGAGCGTAGCCCAAACGAAACGATTTGGCGGTTTGCCCCGTCATGCCGCGCTCTTTTAAATACGCGCCGACATCTTTTCTTTCATATAAATTTTTTTCATAAAATGAGGCGGCTGTTTTCAGCAAATCCAGAAGGCGCGTGCGTTCGCTTCTCAATTTGGGGTCCTGGCGTTCAAGCTCCACTCCGGTTTTTTCCGCAAGAATCCGCAGAGCTTCGGGGAATTCAACTCCTTCAATATTCATTACGAATCTGAAAATGTCTCCTCCGGCGTTGCACCCGAAGCAGTGCCACATTTGGCGCGCGGGAGAAACATAGAAAGACGGCGTACGCTCGGAGTGAAACGGGCAGACGGCTTTAAAGTTGACGCCGGCTTTTTCCAGTTTGATATAAGAACCGATAAGTTCGGCGACATCTATTTTTTCTTTTATTTTCTCTACGGGCGAGGGCATAAAGTTATCTAAAATCTAGCAGATTTTTAAGTTCCGGGCAATGTAAAGAGCCGCAAGCTCAAAAAATCCTTATGAAATCGGCCTTGCCTTGGGCCTAAAAAACTGCTAGTTTTTTGACAGATTTGCTCCTTGACTGTAAGAGGGCCAGCAATGATAAAACCGAAAATCAAATTTAATGAAAAGAGGGCGCTTGCTGTTTTTCGCATTCTGGCCGACCTGTGGGAAAAACGAGCGGGAATTTTCCGAGGGACTCTTCTTCCGCAAGAAAAGTGGCTTTTGCCGAGCGCCACGGATTCTCGCGATTACGCCAATTGGTTCTTTTTCGCCTCCATGCCGATGCGCGGCGGAATCATGTCCGAATTGCCATTCAAATTATGGTGGACTCTGCAAAGAAAAACGCCCGAGCTTTTTCGTCCGGAAATAATTTCAAAGGACTTCTCGCCGAAAACAATACTTGAGATCGTGCGCCTGACGCTTCTAGAGCTTCTTGAAGAAAATGGGGCTCCCTTGCCGGCAAACGACGATGACTTGGGGTTCAAACTGGATGAATTATCCCGCTGGTGGCACCAAAACGCAAAAACGCTCAATCAATGCTGGGGAAACAATGTGTTAAACATTTTTAACGGCGCTCGCGAATTTGAAGGGGCTTTCGCCAAAATATCCCCGAACGGAAAATCGCCGGAGGGTTTTCGCGGAGTGCGGAGAAAAATCTTTTCTCTTTTCGTAATCTGGCTTCAGGAAAAAAAACTCATTCCGATTTTTCCCGCGCCCATCCCCGTGGATTTTCACGCCATAAGAGTGCTGTGGGCAACAGAAATTCTGGATTTAAGCGGTATTGCCAGACCATTTGAACCGAAAACGGAAGCGCAAAAAAAGATCGCGGCCGTTGCCGGTTTGCCGGCGATAAGGGTCTCTGAAAAATTTACGGACGCGATTGCGATCTGGTCGCAAAAATTCCTGCAAAAACACGGAATTTCACACCTCAATATCAATCCCGCGCTTTGGGTTTTAAGCCGCGACTTTTGCAAATGGCAAATCCAAAATAAAATTCGCAGAAGCGGAACACTATTTTTTTCCGCCGAAATGCTGGAAAAAAATCCGGAACTCTGGCCAGCCAAGCATAAAAACCCATGCAAACTGTGTCCGATTGAAGGGTTTTGCACCGGGGTTGTTCCCAATCACCCATACTCAAGGCAAGGATTGCTTGCGCGAGGAAAGCGGGCCAAACATCCTCAACTGGAACTAATCCTGGAAGGGAGGTGAAATAATTGTCCGGATATTCGGCGCCGGACTTAGTAAAAAGAGACGTTGCTTCAATACTTAGATGGGCGGAGGTAACCATAGAAATTACCCCTGCCGGCGGCATTGAAGAACATGTTAATCCGGATCCCGGCCTTAGAGTTATCGGCGTGATAGGCCAGGGCGCCATCAATCATAAAAATTTCTGCGGTCAAAAGTTTGAAAAAGCCGTCCTTATGGAAATCGGCATAAGCCGGGGGCGCCCCTACGGCGCGACCGTGACACCCATTGATTCTTTTGACCCTGAAATGCACCGGACCATTGCCAGACGACGAGGCGAATATTTCTCCATCACCGAAGAACAATATATTCAAGCAGCGCCGTGCCTCTGGAAACACATTCAGCGCATTGCCGACGAACGAATCAATAGATGGAAACGCGGCCCGAAATATCCCATTGAATTGCCGACTCAACGCACTTTTATGCACGCGCGCACCCACAAAATCATACAATCCTTATTTCCCAGGCGTCCACAGCCCAAAGGAGTGCGATTCAGTGTTTCCAAACACGATACATATTTAATTCAAGATATTTTCTTCGCCGAGCTCTTTTGCAATCCGCGATTTAGGCGCGCGGTAACGGGACTTGCCAAATTCATCCATCAAATTTTCAGCCGCTTGCGTTACAGCGCCAACGATAAAAACCTGTATGCGCTGGTCAAGAATATCAAAGAGCGCGGAATTCCGACTCGTATTATTTACGAAGCGCGCAGTTTCGCGTTAAATCACCCGCGCATAATTCCTGGTTATGACGCAAAGGAAGCAATTCTTCTCTGGAAAATATTTTTTGAAAAACTCGACCTGCCCGACTTAGAGATTTGCCCGGAACGGGCTCTCGCCGATGGCGCGCTTCCCGACGCGCATGAACGCCTCGACGGCATCCAGCTTCGCGTAAGCACCGGAATAAACGAAAATAAAAATTACATAGTTTTTGAGGTCTATTCATCCGCCAAACTTAATACGGGTGTCAATAAAACATAACCGCGACCGGCAAAATCCGCCGGCCGCTTTTAATTTATTTTTTAATTTTAATCAGAGCTTTGGCCTCAACGCCTTTTCAAGAGGCGGATAGAGTTCCGAATCAATGGTCCTGTCAAAACAATAATATCCCTGGGGATGATCCCACGCGCCCGAAAGATAGCCGAAAGGCGTGATGCTGTAATAACCATTTGATTCGGCGCTTCCCTCCAAAGAAAAATTGGCGCATAAGGAGAATGTCAGCGATTCTGAGTCGCTTACCGCGTATTCGTATGGTAAATCTGTTTCCGGATCCTGTGGCGCGAACCATCCCGAAACATCATCAGTAAGATTATCCAAGGACTCGGGCAGGCGTTCTTTTTTCTGCCAAAAATTAACTATCTGCGATTGTATATTTTGCAAATCCGAAACGCGGCGGTCGTCAAATCGCCTCATTCTTTCGGTCTTGGGAGAGCCGACGACGAAAAAACCGGCGATAATTGAAACCGCTACAACCAATATCACCGCCCAAACAAACCATTTCATAATCAGGTTTTATGCTTATAAATATCGTAAAAATAGTAGCCGAAAACGACGCCGGCCGTAAAGAATATCGTGAGCGCCTTCCACACGAATCTGGCGGTCAAGTCCCCTCCCAAAAAATTGTAAACAAGGGTGGCCAAATCGCCTATTATAATGACCGCGGCGGCAAAAAGCGTAAAGTAAATGAGCCAGCGGCGGATTCTTAAATTCCTTTTTGCCGGGTCTTTTTTATAATTTTTCTCCAAAAACCACGAGGTTAAAATATAAACCGGAAACACGACGATAAGCGATGAAATCGCCCAGCGAATTGAACTATGGACCGAACGCAAATAATAACTGTTTTTCTCCAAAATGTCGGGGAAAATGATATTTATGTATTGAAAAATCAAAGTTACGAAACTGCCGGCGGTTATATACAAAGCGATAATCGCGAGGAGGTGCAGAAAAAAATCTTTAGGCGAGGTTTTGGGTTTATTTTCCATATTTTTATTATATCACGACGGCTAAAAAATACAGCCGCGTTATCAACAGCGGAATTCAACAATAAAAAATAAAAGGCCCCTATAAGGGGCCGCCAAAAATCATCTGAAATTTATCTTCGCCAGACGCCTCTTCAACAAACTAAGGATTAACCGCAAATAAGAGAAGAAAATTTTGATTTCAACTTTCCAAGGAACAAAACGATGGCTCGCTTTACAGCAGGAACAAGTGAGATACTGACGATCAATATGGCCGTGGGGATAATCAAGCGCCCAGTGCTCACACGCCGGACACCAAAAAAGATAGATAGGCAATTGAGCTGTCCAACCTTCTCGTTTCTCGTGGCGAACATAAATCTTTTTGCCGCGTAAAGCTCTTCGTTTCTTCGTCCGGCTTAACCGCTTGGCGATTTCTCTTACTTCTATCGTTCTTGGCCAATCCATCCGCCAATCCTCCTATTTTGGGTTCTCTTTTCTTTCCGGAATAATTTTATCAAAAAGCGCCCATTTGTCAAAGTGCGGCAAATTCTCGCAAAAGAAAAGAGGTGAGCATGCTCGCCTCTGATTATGTCCCCGGATACCCATAAACTATTCGGCTTTCTTGGTGCTAGGAACGAAATAGGTGCCGACTTGCGCCCGCGATTCCGGCGACTCGCCTGGTTCGATTGGCCTCATAAGTTCCGACAGGTTGACAACTGGCCGAATCTTGCCGAGATAAACCTCACGGTAAATCCTGGCATGGAAAACAGGTTCTTCGCCTTCGGCGCGCTTCACGCTAAGGTTCTTGAGTGGCGTCCCGTAGCCACCATGGGCGACGAAATCGTCCACCGGAAGTGTACGGTAGCCACGTTTGGCATACTCGGCTTCCAGCTTCTCCCACTTGGCAAGCATGCTATCGAAACCGACGCACTCGCCCATGTAGATGTAGCTCACCGCATGACCGAAAATCCGACCAGCTTCAGCGTAGCGCTTCTCGACCCGCCTATCAGTCATGAATCTTTCGAACATTGTTGGCCTCCTTTTTTGAAGAGCTTTCACTAAAATTCCTATGATGAATCTAGCACAAACCCAGGGAAATTACAATAACGAAAACAGAAACCATTTCGAGTTTCTGTTTCAAAAAGTTAACATGAAAAAAATTCTTTTCGTGCTCATTTTTCTGTTTTTTCAAGTAGCAGATCGCTATAAGAAACTGAAATAAGATCAGATTCGGAAATTTCAAATGATTTTAGATATTCATTACATTGTTGGAGCAGTTTTTCTTTTCCGATATCCCCGCCGTCATCAATTGCTTCAATCTCCATAAATGTGCCGAGGTCTTGAACCGTATCAATATGAAATTTCACATTATCAATAAAATAAATTTCCCTTTTCTTGTCTACAACCGTCAATACACCATTAGAATTAACCAATATAGATTTAAGTGAGATTTCAAGAATTTTCGAATTTCTTCGTGGTTATTACACTTTGCTTTTATCTCGATATTTATATGTTTCATATGCATGTGGGTCTATTCGATAATTAGTTTTCTGGCGGTGTGGGTCGGTCTAGAACTGCCTGATATGAGGTATCATAAGGCTTTTCTGCGCTTTTTTCCAGAGCGCAATTTGATGGGGGTCGGTCTGGGCTATCTTGCAAAAGAATCAATCCATTTTATAAACAAACCTTTGATTTCGTCTAAGTGTTTTTTGTCTCGAAAAGTGTGCGGCGCCCCATTTATGATATGAAATTCCTTTTTGCCAGGAATCAAGTCGTAAAGTTTTTTCATATGATCAGGCGGGGTTGAGTCGTCGTTCTCTCCAACTATCATCAAAATCGGCATAGTAAGTTTATTCGCTTCCGGCAATAAGTCATATTTTAACCGATCTTCAATGTGTGACCATGGGAGGCGCCTTATTGTCCCAGGTTTTGAACGTGATTCGTCAATCCTCCATCCGGTTTTTTCCCAATTTTCCAACATTCCCGGGTGGTGTTTTTCATGCGCCTCTAAACTTAATTTTCCGGAGACAACAGAGGAGATGGGGGCAAGCGCTAAAATCTGCTTCGGATATTTTTCAGCGTAAAGGGCCACAGATATGCCGCCTTGACTATGGCCGGCAAGAGCAAACGGCTCCTGATACCATGGCTGGCTTTTAGACCAATTTATGACATCTTCCAAATCCTCGTAGGAATTGGTAATTGTTGAGTGTTCAAGTTTACCGCCGCTTTCACCAAGCGTGTTTGTTGTATCAAAACGAACCGCTGTAAATCCTTTTTCCAAAAATGCGTTTGATAATATTTTAATGTGTTCTTGCTCCTTAAAACCGCTAAGCCCATGCATCACAAAAGCAAGACCTTTTTGGTTTTCCGCTTTTTCCAACAAAACAACAATCTTTTGTTCTCTACGATTTTTAATTATTATTTTTTCTTCCATTTTAATTTTTTCTATTTCTGCTAAAAAGCTCATAATTATTTTTTATATAAGATGTGCAGTATTTTTTTATTGGGTTGCCTTGTCTCTCGAACGGGCGCTCAATCCTATGTAATTACAAAAAATAATTCTTTAGCATTTTATTGATTGTTCTTCGTCCCCAGCCGCTCTTTAAATATTCTTCGCGCGATTTGGCATCTTTCATGTTTACAAACGCTTCGTAGTATATAAGCTCGTAGGGGCGAAATGGTCTCGTGGCCTGACTCTTGCCACTATTATGTTCAGTAAGCCTCTTTTCAATGTCGGTAGTATATCCAATATATAAACTTTGATTTTTCTTGCTCTGTAGAATGTAAACGTAATACATATTTTATGGATGGCGTCGCGTAATAAATCAAAGATTTACACGCGACAGCCACGTAAAAATTTTCGCAGAAAATTTTGTACGTGGCGGAGGCGGTGAGATTCGAACTCACGATGGGTTGCCCCATACCTGCTCTCCAAGCAGGCGCACTAGGCCGCT
>CAZNNT010000014.1:0-21085 GCA_964574495.1 uncultured Candidatus Saccharibacteria bacterium | reverse complement strand
AACCCTTTGATTTTTTTTGAAAATTCGCCGTATTTGAGTTTTTTATTTTCTCCTCCGGCAATCAAAATAACGCGCCGGGATTTAATCTTAAAGCGTTTCTGAATTTGGGCTATGCCGAAAAGAGCGGCACCGGGGTTGGTGGAGGTGGTGTCGTTTATCAGGAACGTTCCTTTTATTTTTCCGAAATTCTCCAGGCGTCCCTCGGCCGGCTTAAAGGATTTCAGGCGTTTTTTTATCTCTCTATCGCTTATCCCGAAAGACAGGGCGACTTTCCCTGCGATGTCCGAAGAAAAGCTGTTTTTTCTTTCAAACCATAAAAAATCTCCCCTTTTTTGATATTTAAAAATGTTGCTTTTAACTTTTTTGTATTCATTAAAACTTTTATAACGATTCAAATGGTCGGGAAAAATGTTGGTGATAATCGCGTATTTGGGGCTTACGCGAAGCCCCTCCAGATTGAAACTTGAAAGTTCGTAGACAAAAAAATCAGGCAGTTTTTTCAAACGCGCGAGCGCGCCGAGCGGCGAGTGATTCGGAATGTTGCCGATAATACGTATTTTAAAGCGCGCTTTCAGCAAATGCGCCAAAAGCATGGCGGTGGTTGTTTTGCCTTTTGTGCCTGTGATTCCGATAATTTTTTCGCGCGGCACCAAATCAAAAAAAATCTTTGCCTCCGACATTACCTGCTTTCCGATTTTTTTGGCGTATTTTAAAAATGGGGAATGCGCCGGGACCGCCGGATTTTTGATTATGATGTCGGCTCGCTTGAAGTCGGATTTGCGGTGACGTCCGAAAACAAATTTAACTTTCTTTTTTTTTGAAAAATTTTTCAGCAAATCCTTAAACTCGCTTTTTGGACGAAGGTCGGTTACGACAAGGTTCGCTCCCGCCTTCAGAAAAAATTTCATAATCCCCTCTCCCCCGCCCTGCGAGCCGAGCCCCATCAAAAGCATTTTTTTACCCCCAAATTTAGACTTAATGTTTTTAGATAATTTTAACAATGTAAGCTTATTTTATCCCAATTTTTAATATTTCAACTTATCCACAAGCACTATTGACTTTTTGTGCGGACTTGCTATATTGAATTTAGTGCTTGGAGGGTCCGCCCTGTCACGGCTATCCAAGCTGTAACCAAGCACACTAAAAAATGCCGCTCTGCGGTATTTTTTAGTTTAGTCGTGTTCCGGGTCACCACTATATAATAACCGCCGGCTGTTTATGGAGTCAATTTTCCAATACGGAATAATGCTCCAAAAATACTTTTGACCGCCATTAATCTGTTTAACGATTACTTTCACCCGCGTATTTTCTAAAACCGCGATGAATTCGTAGAAAGCAACTAGCTTAAGAATTGCGTCGGTGCGGTTATGCACGCGGATTCGTTCAAAATGTTTGGTATGCCAAATTCCCTGCACGGTTTTGGATAGTGAGAGTACCCGCGGAGCGACAACTAATAGCCGTAAGCGTGCGTACTGTTCGGCGCGCGGTCGCGCCACCTTATCTGATTTAAATTTCAAGTGCTTCAATCCAGTTATATTGAAAACAACCTTTTCTTCAAAATACGGGCATCGAACTTCACCAATGGTTTCATAAAATGCCTCGGCGTCAGCGCGGACTTTTTCAAAATCTTGTTCGTTTTTGAAATTAAATTTACCCATATTCTCCTTATTTCAAAATCACTTTTCCCGATTTTTTTCCCGTTAATTCTCCGCCGGATAAAACGGCCTGTCCGTTGATGAAAAGATGCTCCACTCCCCTCGAAAAACGATGCGGATTTTTGTAGTCGGCGTCATCCGTTATTTTTTCCGGGTCAAAAATAACGATATCGGCAAAAAAATCCTCGCGAATCAATCCCCTCTTTTCCAAACCGATGATATTCGCGGGAAGCCCCGTCATTTTGCGGATGGTTTCTTCCCAGGTCAGTATTTCTTTATCTTTGACCAGAAGACGAAGCGCCCTCGTGAAAGCTCCGAATGATCTGGGATGCGCCAGATTATTTTTCGCCTCCCAAAACCCCAGACCAAAACCGTCGGAAGATATGGCCGTATAATCCTTGGAGGCCAATTCAAGCAAATTTTCTTCCGAGATTGTCTCGTTAAAGATGCTTACCTGCAAATCGTTGGTCAAAAGCAATTTTAAAATCGTCTCTTCCGGACTTAAACCGGCGTCCGCCGCGATATTTTGCAAACTTTTACCCGCGACATTGGTATCTTTTAAAGTGCGGGCGACTATTATTTTTTCGTAATGGAGCGTTTTGGATTTCAAATCATTTATAATTTTTTCTCTGAGGGACGGGGAGGCCAAGCGCTCGGCTATTTCTTTCAAATTCCCGATTATGGCCCATTCCGGCAAAAGAAGATAAAGATTGGAACCGGTGGCCGTGTAAGGAAAGAAATCCGCCGTCAGTTCAAGCCCCGAATCCCTGGCTCGCTCTATTATTTCCAGCGCGATTTTTTGCTGGGGCCAGGATTTCCTGCCCAAAACCTTAAAATGCGAGATATGGCTTTTGACGCCCGTGGCTCTGGCCAAGGAAACGATTCTTGAAACCGCTCCCACGACGCCCGCTCCCTCATTTTCAAGATGATGTTTGGATATTCCGCCGAAATTCTTAACCGAGGCCAACAAACGCTCCATTTCGTTATCATCGGCCGATAAAGCGTATCCTCGGCCCAAAGCGGTTGAAAGTCCGAAAACCCCGTCTTTTAACGACTCTTCAAGCAGAAAAACCATTTTTTCAACATCTTCAAGGTCCGCCGGCAAACTTATATCCATACCTGAAGCGCGTCTAAGAGTGCCGTGGCCGGCGAGAGTTCCGAAATTAACGGAGAATTTATGGTTTTTTAATTCATCCATAAATTCACGCGCGCTTTGCCAATTTATGTTGATCGCGTTGCCGTCCGTCCACTTCTGCAGATTTTCTATATCCAGCGCGCTTACAATCGGCGCTAAGGAAGAACCGCAATTTCCGCCCAAAATAGTGCTGACACCCTGCTTGACCAAACTTTCCTGCAAAGGAAAATTAAACAAGGACCAGTGAGTATCCGAGTGGTTGGTGATATCCACGAAACCCGGGGCAAGATATAATCCCGAAGCGTCAATTTCCTCCGCGGAACTTTCCCCCGTTAAATCGCCGACGTAAGATATTCTGTCGCCCGCGATTCCCAAGTCGGTTTTTTTAGGAGGGCGGCCCGATCCGTCAAAAATCAGCGCGTTTCTTATGATTGTGGAATAAATCGCCATATTAACAATATATTAAAAAATCGCGCGTTATGCCAAAACCAAAAACATAAACACGAAACTTAAAAAACCGGCCAGCCACAGGTAGAGGACGGAAAGAACCGGCCGGGAAAAATTCATGCGCGTTTTGAGTTTTTCCTGAATAAAAATCGCCAGAGCGAAAATCAGAAAGATTTTCCAAAGAGGCGCGCCCGCGACCAAAAAAGCGATAAAACCCACCAAAAACGCTTCAATATACCATGAAAATACCGCCGCGGACAAAAAAACGCCGGCGAATACGACTATCCAGGGCAATAAAAAAAGAGAGAGGACCAGTAAAATGGTGGCTAAAATCCGCATCATTTTAAAACGCGCACCGAACGCAAATTATAAATATTAAAAGGCGATTTTATCACAAGGGTTTTAAGCGGGGAATTTACGGGCGATTCAATCTTCTCAACAAACCCGATTAAATACTCGGGCTTAGTCAAAGATAAAACTTTGTCTCCGGAGACGGCCGAAAATTCTCTCGGCAAAGTTACGGTCATTTCTCCGTTGCCTTTGCCGGAAGCAATTACGGAAATTCCGGCTTGCTCCAAAAAAACATTCTGCTCCAATCCGTAACTTGAAAAAGAAATCACGCGGCTTGAATCCTCATAGGTCTCGGCGATTTTACCGACTAAAATGTAATCGGAATAAATAACCAGGTTGCCATTTTTAATTCCGTCTTTAAGCCCCCGATTGATGATCAGCTGGTCATATGATATGGCCGGAGGGCTAAAAATAACCAAGGCCTCCGAAAGATTATCTTCGCTTTTTAAGATATTTTCCGGCGGATTACTTTGGCCCGCGTCATTTTGCCAACCAGGAAAAGAAATCAGCGCTCTAAAATAAACTATTTTTCTGAATAAATACGGGGCGGTTTTTGTCTCTAAAAAATCTCCGAAAAAAAACAATAATAAAAAAACGATGATCAACGAGCCCGTTAAAATTGATTTGCGCCCAAATAAGGTCATTGTGGAGAAACGTCTTCTTCCCTTTCCAAAAGAACGCCGCGAAAATTATCCAGATTCTCCAAAATTATTCCGCATCCTCGCACAACGGCCGTCATTGGATCCTCGGCGATTCTGGTGGGGATTTTTGTTTCGTTTTCAATCAGTTTATCCAGACCTCTCAAATAAGCTCCTCCGCCCACCATCACTATGCCCCGATGCATTATGTCCGAAACCAATTCCGGCGGAGTCAATTCTATCACTTCTTTAACGCCCTTAGCCACGGCTCTGACGGATTTAGCCATAGCTTCACGCACATCCGCGTCCGTCATAATCACTTCTCTAGGCAGGCCGCTTACCAAATCGCGCCCCCTGATAACGCTTTCCATTGGCGCTTCTAATTTCGAAACCGAACCGACGGCTATTTTAAGGTCTTCCGCGGTTCTTTCGCCCAAAAGCAGTTTAAATTCATCGCGGACATAATTGATGATATCTTCATTGAATCTATCTCCGGCCACGCGCAAATTAAGAGAGCTGACCAGTCCACCCAAAGATACGACGGCTATGTCGCTCGTTCCTCCGCCTATGTCTAAAATCATATTGCCGACCGGTTCATGCACCGGCATAAGTATTCCCACCGCGGCGGCCATCGGTTCTTCAACCAGATGAACTTCGCGGGCTCCGGCGTTCAAAACCGCGTCTCTGACCGCTCTGCGCTCAACCTCGGTAATGCCCGACGGCACTCCCACAACCACTCTGGGACGGGCAAAATACGAATAACGCGACTCGTGCACTTTTTTAATAAAATAGGAAAGCATTTCCTGCGTAATTTCAAAATCGGAAATCACTCCTTCAACCAGCGGCCTAATAATTGAAATGTGAGTGGGAGTGCGCCCAACCATTCGCTTGGCTTCCGCGCCCACGGCCACCACCTGACCTGTTTTTTGATTTAAAGCGATGACCGACGGCTCGTTTATCACGACCCCTTTCCCCTTGACATAAACCAAGACATTGGCCGTACCCAGGTCAATGCCTATATCTTCTGAAAAAAAACTGAAAAAATTATTTAACATAATCCGCGAGTTCTTTAAGGTCCACGAGGCGTTCGCGCTCCTCGCTCCTTTTTTTGATTTCAACTTTATTTTGAGCCGCCGTTTTTCGGCTGGCAACAACCCGCCAGTTAATGCCGAATAAATCGGCTTCAGCCAATTTTTCTCCGCCAGACGGCTCTTTACGGTCGTCGTAAAGGACTTCCGCGCCGGATTTCTTTAAAGTTTCGTAGGCCTTTCGCGCCTGATCTTCGCCGCCGTCAAGTTCCAATAAATGCGCGTCAAACGGGCTTGTTTCCTTATTCCAAATAAGCCCTTTTTGGTCGCTTGAAATCTCGGCTAAGGCCCCCATGATTCTTGAAGGCCCGATGCCGTAAGAACCCATAACCACCGTATTTTCCTCGCCCTCTTTATTTTTATAAAGAAGCCCGGCGGATTCGGAAAAACGAGTGCCCAATTTAAAAATATTTCCGACTTCAATGCCCCGGCCTTTCAATATTTCGCCCCCGGAGCAATTGGGACACTTATTTTTTTCCGAAACCCCAGCCACTTCTTTATTTTGGGCAAAATCACAGAAAGAGCAATAAAAAATTTCGTCTTCCCCGGTCTCGGACAAAACCTGAAACTCGTGAGTGTATTCTTTGGTAAAATCGCCCCCCGAGGCCTCAACCATTTTCGTTTCCAAACCGAGACGTTTGAATATTTTTTTATACGCGTCTGCGGCTCGCCAATAAAATTTTTCCAAGTCCCCGTAGTCGGCGTGAAAACTGTATAAATCCTTCATTAAAAATTCTTTGGTCCGGATTAATCCGTCTCTGGCTCTCGGCTCATCCCTGAATTTGGTCTGTATTTGATAAAGCGCTAAAGGCAAATCCCTGTAACTGGAAATGAATTTTTTCAAAAGCGGCGTTAAAACCTCTTCGTGAGTGAAAGCCAAACCGTATTCCTGCTTTGAGGAATCCTTAACTTTATAGAGAATGTCGGTGTTCCAGCGTTTAGAGGCCTCCCAATATTTTTTGGAAATTAACGCCGGCATCAGCATTTCCGAGGCCCCCAAATTATTCATCTCGTCGCGTATCACGCGGTTTATCTTTTCAAGAACTCTAAGCCCCATCGGCAAAAAAGTATAGACACCCGAAGAATTCTTATCTATGAATCCGCCTCTAAGCAAATATGTGCTGCCCTTATTTTCGGCGTCTTTCGGCTTCTCTTTTAACGCCTTTACGAAAAATTGACTTTGCTTCATTTTCGTTTTTATATTTATAATTTGGACCTTATATCAAGATAAGTGATAACGGCCATCAGCACTATTAAAATAGCAAAACCCGCGGTGTGAGCCAAGCCGCTTACTTTTTGGCCCACGGGTTTTCCCCGCGCGGCTTCAAAAACAAGAAAAAGCAGGCGTCCGCCGTCAAGTCCCGGAATGGGTATAAGATTTATAATCGCGAGATTAAGGGATAAAATCGCGACTAAAGACATTAAAACCGGAAGTCCGAAAACCAAAGAGCCGGATACGACCGAGAAAATACCGACAGGCCCGCTTACCAAACCGGCTACCGAAGCGCCGGAAAAAATAAGTCCTATAATGAAAAACAAACCCTTAATCGTCCCCCATAAAGCGGACACGGTCAGTTCCAGCCCGACTAAAGGAATTTTATACCACGGCGCGGAAATTATTCCGATTTCAGTCATAGCCACGCCCAGAGGCGAGACCGCGCTTGAGCTTAAAATCGCGGATAGGGTCTTGCTTTTTTTCCCTCTTTCTATTTCTACGGCTATTTTTTGGCTTAAATGATTTTTGGTGAAGGCCTGAATATCCGAAATGGACGACGGAATGATTTTTTCTCCGGTCTCGGATTCCAAAGACAGAATTTTATCGCCGGCCGCAATGCCGGCCGATTCCGCGGCCGATTGCGGCAGCACTTCAACGACGGTTATTTCATTTCCGCCGGTTTTCGCGGTTAAAAGGGGCGTGGAAGCGTCAATGGGCAATCCGATATAAACGGCGGAAGAAAAAATAATAAAGGCCAAAATAATATTAAAAATAACGCCCGCCGAAAGAATGGCGGCTCGAGCTTGCAAGCTATGCGAAGAAAAGTTTTTCGGATCAGATGACGCGGAATCGTTTTCTCCGGATATTTTCACGAAACCGCCCAAAGGCAAAAGATTAAAAGAGTAAAAGGTGCCGCCTTTTTGAAAACCGAAAAGACGCGGCGGAAAGCCAAAACCAAATTCTTCCACCCTCACTCCCCTGCTTCTTGCGACGATAAAATGCCCGAACTCATGCGCTAATACCAAAAGAGCGAGCACCCCAAAAAAGACCGCTATTTCCAAAATCATTAGTTAATTTTACTCCGTTTCGGATTTTTCTTCAACTTTTTCTTCTGTTTTTTCCGCTGCTGCTTCGGCCGGCGCTTCAATCTTAGATTCGGCCGGAGTTTCCGCGGATGTCTTTTCTTCTTTCTTTTTGGATTTGGCCGAAACGTCTATTTTCGCGCCTTGAATGATATTTTTTGAAATCAAAAGATTATGAAGCGAAGCCGAGGCCTTTGCTCCGACCGAAAGCCAGTATTTAATCCTGTCCTCTTTAAAACTGGCCGTTTTTTGACGAGGATTATATGAACCCAGAAATTCAATGGCCTTGCCGGCTTTCGCGGCGCTTCTCTTATCCATAAGCACGACCCTGAAACTTGGGTCGTTTTTCCTGCCTACGCGCTGTAATCGTATCATTAACATGAAATATAGGTTATAAAATAAAACAGCAAAAGTCAAACGGCCGTCTTTTAACGGCCGTTGAGAAGCGGTTTATTCGCCCTGTTTCTTTTTGAAATCTTTAACTGCGGCTCGAATGGCGTCTTCGGCCAGAACCGAGCAGTGGATTTTTACCGGCGGCAAACTCAATTCATTCACTATTTGAGTATTTTTGATTTCCAGAGCTTCATCGGGAGTTTTTCCTTTCAGCCACTCGGTGGCTAAACTGGAGCTGGCAATAGCGCTGCCGCAGCCGAAGGTCTTAAACTTCGCGTCAACTATGACATCCCGAGTATTGATTTTATTGCCGTTACAGCGCGGGCAGGTCGCCTCTTGCGATTCGGCCAGCCAAGAATTCTGGCAATCCTGACATAAATGTTCACGGACCACTTTAATCTGCAATTTCATCACGTCTCCGCACTCGGGCGCTCCGGCAATCCCCGTTCCGACTTTTGGATCATTCTTATCCAAACTTCCGATATTGCGTGGATTATTGAAATGATCAACGACCTTATCGCTGTAGACCATGTCCCCCCCCCTCTTTTTTTGGCAAAATTCCTATCCGAATTCAGGATAGCAAATAAAACCAAACCCGCCTACCCCGCCAATTCTTCGGCTTCAACCAATTTCAACGATAAAATCCTTGATACGCCGTCGGACCCCATAGTCACGCCGTAAAGCGAACTTGATTGGCGCATGGTTTCGCGATTGTGGGTTATGGTGATTATCTGGGTCGTACGCGAAAGATTTTTAAGCAATTCTCCGTAGCGCCGAGAGTTTGATTCGTCCAAAGCGGAATCGGTTTCATCCAATACCAAGAACGGCGGCGGGTTTACGATGGTCATAGCGAATAACAGCGCGATTGAGGTTAAGGCCCTTTCGCCTCCCGAAAGCATGTCTAAACCCTTTATTTTTTTCCGCGGAAGAGCGACATCAATATCCAATCCGCCGACTGCGGCCGCGGTTTGACTGAAGGCGGCCTCTTCTTCCTCGTCAGCCGAATTTTCTTCTTCGTCTTCTTTTTTAAAGCGCCTTTCCGGCAATACCGCCGTCAATCTGGCTTTTCCCCCGCCGAACATCGTTTCAAAAAAATTCTGGAATTCTTTATTTATTTTTTCTATGCCCTGATTAAAGTCCTTTTCAATTCTTTGCGCCAGCTCTTTGGAAATCTGGCGCAAACTTTTAGCCGCCTGACCCAAATCCCCGAGTTCTTTGGAAAAAAATTCGTCGCGGCCTTTTATTTCCTCGTATTCTTTGACCACCGCCGGATCCATTCCGCCCGCCTCTTCCAGCCGGAATTTAAGCCGGTCTATTTCTTTTCTCGCTTTCTCCCGTTCATTTTCGGAGAAAATTTCCGCGGCCGACAATTTCAATTTTTCTTCCCCCAGGAATCTACGCGCCTCTTCCAAGTCCCTCTCAAATTCGGCTCTTTGGAGTTTTATTTTTTCTTCTTCCAAATCCAGTATTCTGACGGAATTTTTCAAATCGTTGGCTTGAACTTCAAGGCCCAAAAGCTTTTCTTCCGCCAGACGACGCTCGCGCCTTAAAGAATAGAAAGCGGAATTTAATTTCTCTTTTTCCTCCGATAATTCCTTTTCTTCCGCTTTAAGTTTAAGAAGAGCTTCTTCAAACATCTTTTTCTTTTTTAGCAGTTCTTCTCCGGCCGGTTTTTCTCGCGGTAAGGTGATGCCGCCCAAAAACGAACGCAGCCGCGAGAGAACCTCCTGAATTATCGCGTATATTTCCTCAACCACATCGGTATCCATGGCCGAAGACAACGAATCCTCAAGTCCCGCGATAAGTTCCTCCACTTCTTCTCTGGAAACCGCCTCGCCTTCATCCGGCGTCTCGGATGAAGCCGCTTCAATCAGCCCCTCAAGACGACCGATATCCCTTTCGGCTTTTATTTTATTTTCAACCAACTTTGCGATCTTTTGGTCAAGCAGCCGCAAATCTTTGGGCTCTTCTTCCAATTCCGAAAAATGGGGGGGGTCCTTTTTAGCCAGCGCTATTTTATTTTCCAGAATCGCGAGGTCCGAAACCGGCTTTTCTTTTTTGGCGTTTAGCAGCTCTTCGGCTTTTTCAACGGTGGATTTAAAACGCGACATATACTCGTTTAACAATTTTTCAAGTGAAATTTTTATTTCCGAGGCCTTTTTGTATTTTTCAACCATGCGCTCAAGATGTTTTAAATGCGGCTTTATTTCTTTCTGCAGAGCGTCGGCTTGGCGCATATTTTCTTCGGTCCTGCGCAATTTTCTCTCGGCTTCCATTCTTTTGAATTGATAAATTTTCAGCCCCAGCGCGTCTTCAATCGCTTCCTGCCTTTCTTTAGGCGAAATATAGAGAATCCTGTCGGCTTCTCCCTGGCTGATTATATGATGCTGGGAAACTCCCAATCCCACATGGCTCAACAACTCAACGATGTCTTTCAGACGGACTTGGGAGCCGTTTAGAAGATATTCGCCCTGTCCGTCCCGATAAATTCTGCGGCCAATGACCACTTCCTCAAATTCAACCGGAAATTGGCGCAAAGAATTATCAAAATACAAAGCGACCGATGCCTTGGAAAGACGGGGCGCGGACTGCGAGCCGTTAAAAATTAGGTCTTCGCCTTTTTTGCCTCTTAAACTCTTAAGCGACTGCTCGCCCAAAACCCAGCGCAGCGCCTCGGCGATATTGGATTTTCCGGAGCCGTTTGGTCCTACTATCGCCGTTATGGAATCCGGAAAATCAAAATAGGTCTGCTTGGCAAAAGACTTAAAGCCGGAGAGTTCCAATTTTCTAAGGCAATGGCGCATAATGAGGTCAATTTCGCCAGCCCTTCACTTCCAGGGCGTCTTCGGCCGCGTTTTGCTCGGCTTCCTGTTTGGATGGCCCTTCGCCGGAAGCGACAAGTTCGTCTTCAAGATACACTCCGACCACGAAATGCTTGTCATGGTCGGGTCCCCATTCTTTAAGGACTCTGTAATTGGGAGTTGAGCCCACGATTTCTTGGGAGCGTTCCTGAAAAAAACTTTTGGAGTCGCGATATAACTTTTTTTGCAAAACCTCGTCGATTTTTGAAACGACACTGTTTCCAACGAATTTTTTTGCCTCTTCATATCCGCCGTCAAGATACAAAGCGCCTATCAGGGCTTCAACGGCGTTAGCCAAAATATAAGCTCTGGCTCTGCCGAGATCCTTGGCCTCGCCCCTGGACAAAAGTATGAAGCTGTTCATTTCCAATTCGGTCGCGATTCTGGAAAGCATTGAGGCGTTAACCAGCGCGGAGCGTAACCCCGTCAATTCGCCTTCCGGTTTTTCCGGAAAGTCCTCAAAAATACGTTCGGTAACAACCAATTCCAAAACGGCGTCCCCCAGAAATTCCAGACGCTCGTTATGCGGACCGGGCCAGGAAGGATTCTCGTTTAAATAAGACCTGTGGGTAAAGGCCTCGGTAAGTAATTCCTTATTTTTAAAATTATAATTTATTTTTTTTTCAAATTCTGAAAAGTCCTGCATACTAATGTTCAGCGGCTAGTTTATCAACGGCTTTTTTAATAATCGGCTTTATATCGTCGTATATTTTTAAATCGTCTATTTCTTTTGCCTCGAACCACCGCGCGTCATCCAGGCCGCCGGACGGGCCTAAAACCAAATTTCTCTCCTTTGTTTCGGCCAAAAAATAAGAAACGCGGCGTCTCACCGGCCCTTTTTTCGGGTCTGAAGCGATATACTCGTTCACTCCTATATCTTCGGAAAGTTCGAGTTCTTTCAATCCCAATTCTTCTTTCAATTCACGTACAGTGCCGTCACGAACCTCCTCTCCCGCTTCAAGGTGCCCTTTGGACAAGGTCCAAAAACCGAAAACATCGTGAACCAGCGCGAAAAAAATCTTGCCTTTCTCCCTGCGGTACACGACGCCTCCGCCCAAATCCTCGCGGGGCAATTTTGACGGGTCGGCTATTTTTTTCTTCTTTTTGGAATCGTCGTCCTTGCCCGGTTCGCCCATTTCGCGATAAACCGTGCCCAAAACTCCGTTGACGAATCTGCCCGAAGAATCGCCGCCGAAGGACTTGGCCAGTTCAATCGCTTCGTTTATGGCCACCTTGGGGGGAACTTCGTCGCGATCTCCGAAAATAAGCTCGTAAAGGCCGACGCGCAAAACATTGCGGTCAATCATGGCGATTTGCGCCAGCGGCCACTCGGGAGCGGCCTTTTCAATGATTTTATCCAGTTCCTTTTTCTTTTTAATGACCCCCTTTAAAATTTTTTCCGAAAAACCTCCGTCGTCAAAACCGGGCGCGAACTCTTTTAAATTGCGCCTAAGGCCTTCTTCAATACCCTTAATTTTAAAATCGTTAAAATCCCATTCAAAAAGGGTCTGTAAAACTATGCTTCTGGAAAGGTGGCGGTTAGCCATGTTAAAAAATTTTCAATTTACAATTTTCGACTGTCAAACGATTAAATTTATTTTTGGGAAAGTTCTGCCGCGTCAAGCGGTTTGGAGGCCGACTGTTCGGCCTTCTGCTCATGCAATTCTTTCTCCTTTTTTTTCTTCTCTTTTTTGGTTAATTTTTTTAAAACATCAATAACCTCGCGGCCTTTATAGGTTCCGCAATTCAAACAAACCCTCTGCGGCAGTTTTAATTCTCCGCATTTCGGGCATGAAACAGTCGCGCTAGCGGACAGCGCGTGATGCGAACGCCTGCGGCCCGTATGGCCCTTTGTATGACGCATTCTGACAACCATTGAGCTTATTATATATAATTGATAAAACGCTGTCAAAAGAATCAGGGCGCGATCTGAATATCGCGCCCTTAAACAAATTTCTATTCCTTTTTTGCGGCAGGAGCCGGAAATGCCTGCCGAAGTTCCTTGCAAGAGACATCATTCGGCCAGCTTTTACAGCGGGGAACCCTGACAACTTCCACAAAAGTTCCGATTGGAAAACTTTTTTCACTGCGTATAACAAGAAGTTTTGAGGGATCTTTCCGGTCGCGCACAAAAATGACTTTCGTCGAATCAGTAATGCCTGTCGCTGTGTCCACAACTTCATATACGGCGTTTTGATAAAGTAAATGAACGTCGCCTACTTGGCCAAAACCAATGAGACGAGCGCCGGCTAAAGCCATCGCGAAAAATATTGTACCGACAAAAAATAAAATACGATGCGATGGAAAGTCTTTAGAATATACGGGTAATAGATAAAAAATGACGCTAAGAACAGCTAACAAAACTGTTAAGGCGACGTAGGACATTTCCATCCTCCTTCGTTATTTCACTTTATCAAACGCCCGAAGCCTTTGCTCCGGACAAACCAAAACTCCATTCTATTCGGAGTATAACAGATATGACTTTTTTGTCAAATGATACGTAGTCAGGACACTTTTATAAAAAATTGCTTAAAAACGAAATTCTGTGAATTTCGCAGAAACCGTATTTTTTAAGCATCTGGTAATGCAAGCGAGTGCCGTAGCCCTTGTGAATCTCAAAACCGTATTGCGGAAATTTACGGGATAATCTCGTCATTTTTTTATCGCGGGAGACCTTGGCCATCACGGAAGCCGCGGCTATCACCGGAATTTTTTCATCGCCCTTAATTATTGTTTTTTGCGGGTAGGCCTCGGGCGCCTTAAGCCCGCCGTCAAGCAGGATTTTGAAATTATTCGAAGTACCAAGCGGCGAACGGCGCAAAAGCCGCGCTATCCCCAGATTAATCGCCTTGGATAATCCCAAGCGGTCAATTATGGATTCGCCGACCGAAGTGACGCCGTAGTAAATCTCGGGGTGATTTTTTATTTTTTTAAACCATTCGCCGCGGGCCTTCGCTGTCAGGCGCTTGGAATCCTTGATGCCTCGAAAAAATCCGCTAATATTTTTTCGCGGACAGATAACGCAGGCCAGAGTGATGGGCCCGGCCAGCGGCCCGCGCCCCGCTTCATCCACTCCCACATTCTTGCCAAACATCCTCATTATCTACTATTATAATAGAATTGTGACCATTAAAACCAGAAGAAAACTGCTTTGGCTGTCAATATTGTTTTTTCTGCTGATAGCTCCGCCCGTAGTCCTTTACTCCACCGGCTGGCGGCTGACTTCAAACCTTCAAATAAAAAGGGTGGGAGGGCTGTTTATCGCCGTGCCCGAAGCCGGAGCCGAAGTATATTTAAACGGGAAATTTGTTAAGAACACCAATTTTCTTCAAAGCGGGGTTTTTATACAAGACCTGACTCCGGGGACTTATTCGGTCGCGGTTTCAAAAGACGGATTCTGGCCGTGGACCAAAAAACTGACCGTGGCCGAAAGCGCGGTGGCAGAAGCCAAGGCCTTTATGCTGCCGCAAAATATAAACGGCAAAATGCTCTTAAACGGCCCTTTTGAGTCGCTCCGGGCGTCAAACGATAATTCTTTGCTTTTATTGGAAGAAAAAAAGGGCGACGCTTATACTCTGACTTTTTATTTGCCGGTCGAAAATGAATTTTTGAGCCCGTCGAGTTCGGCCTCCAAAAAACTGCTGGCAGGCGAAAGCCGTTTAAAAACCGTTTCCTGGAAAAAAGGTTCGGCTGAAGTTTTTTTTGACAATAAAACGCTTTCTTTGACTTTTGATTTTTCAAAAAGATCGGTCTTGGCCAAAAAAATATCCGCTAAATTGGATGACGCGTTGTCAAAGCCGGATTCCTCCAATTCGGATTACCGCCAAAGAGCGGAAATGCGTTATGACAATAAAAATGTCTGGGTTAACTGGCTCGCGATTCCCCTGCCTTACTTTCTGTCTTCTTCCGACGAATTGGTCTTTGAAACGAAATCGCGGATTCGCGGAGCGTCTTTTTTTCCGAAAAGAAGCGACCTGGCCGTAATCGCGTTTGCTAACGGAATTTTTGCCTCTGAAATTGACGGCCGAGGTTCACGCAACATCCAGCCGATTTACAAAGGCAAAAATCCGCAATTCGCCGTTTTGAATAATAAAATATACATCCTTGACCAGGGAGTTCTGGCGCTGATGGAGTTATAATACTTTTTCGTCTTACTCGCGCCCCCGTCGGGATTCGAACCCGAGTTTCAAGGATGAGAACCTGACGTCTCCCGATGCGGCCAAAATCTCTGATTTTGTTGCCGCATCGAGGATCCCTGATTTTCTAAAAATTTTTGTGGCGCGTATGGGATTTGAACCCATGTTTCAAGGATGAGAACCTTGCGTCCTAGGCCGGGCTAGACGAACGCGCCATAAACATCTTTCTATTGCTTGTCTACTTTTCCAACCCTTAATCTGTTTTTCTCTTTTTCGTGCACTGCTTAAATCGGAATGGAACTCTTTATACTTTAATGCCCACGGCACTCCGTTTTTGGTGCTTTTCACTTTTCTTAAATTATGGTCCTCCACGCGCTTTCCTAGTTCGGATGTACAGCCGGTATAGTATCTTCCACTGATTTTTGAATGAAGTACATATACACAATAATTCATGGCAAAAAATTTTAGAAAATCGGGACTGGGCCACTAGCTCCGATTTTACAAAAATTTTCAATTTTTGGCAAAATCGAGAGTCCTCGATTTTTCTACTCCGATAAACCGGAGGAAAAATCGGGAACGACAGGGGCTTTTTAACCCTGAAACTTTTAAACCTTTAAACTTTCAAGTTTTATTTAACCACTCCGGCTCCTGCCTGACAAGCAGCTCGGATTTCTTTTCGGGATGAGCCATTATTTCTTCAACCGCCCGCTCCATCCTTATGGCTTGAGACCCTTTAACCAAAATAAGGTCTCCGGACTCAATAATACTCTCCAATTCTTTGCCGGCTTCACCAGAATCCGAAACGCTTATCACATTTTTCTCGCCAAATCCGTGATCTAAAAGTTCTTGAGCCGCAAATTTCGCCCTGGGCCCGACCGTAATGACGAAATCAGCAACATCTTTAAGCCGGTCTCCGACTTTCTGATGCGATTGAATCGTGAATTTTCCTATTTCCAGCATATCACCGATAACGGCTATTTTTCTTTTAGCGGGCAAATCCCGCAAAGTGTCTATGGCCGCGTGCATAGCTTGGGGGGCGGCGTTATAAGTGTCATCCAAAATCCAAGTCCCCTTTTCGCCCTCAATAAGTTTAAGGCGTCCCGGCGGACTTTGATATTTGCCCAGCGCTTCGGCAATTTCCACCAAATTCATTCCGTTTATAATTCCGCAAGCCGCGCCGCCAAGAGCGCTATAAACATTGTGTTTTCCAAAAGTGTTAAAGATTCTGACCGGCACGCTTGACCCTTCATAATCCATTTTAAAAATAAAACCCTCCGGAACATTCGCTCCCTCTCTATAAATAATTTTATATTCCGACGCTTTTAAATTTACATCCTCGCCGAAGCCGAAAGTCAGAACTTTGGCTCGCGTTTTTTTAGCCATATCCGAGACGGCATCGTCATCGCCGTTTAATACGGCCCAGCCGCTGGCCGGCAGCAATTCTACCAGCCGCGCTTTTTCCTGCGCCAATTCTTCGGGCCCTGAAAAAAATTCGACATGCACCGGAATTTCGCCTATGGCCGTAACCACTCCGATTGAGGGTTTTAAATAACCGGCCAGATTCGCGATATCGCCCGGCCTATCAGCGCCAAATTCAATTATTATTTTTTTCGGATAAAGACGGTCGCTTTTAAAAATCAGCCCCAGCCCTTTAAAAATGATTTTCATCCAGCCGGACGCGGAGTACCAGGGGTTTGATTCGCCTATTAAAGTCAGGGGTACCCCCAACTCGCTATTATAACTTTTTTCGCTCTTTCTTACTGAAAATTTTTGGGATAAAACGGCGTATATCGCCTCTTTGGCCGAGGTTTTGCCGACACTGCCGGTAATAGCGATAATTTCGGGCTTATACTTTCTAAGGATTAGCCGCGCTAAAAGTTCAAGCTTTAAAATTATTGCGCGTTTGAAAATATGCTTCATGAATTAAAATTTGGTTTATCTGTCGGGCGACACATTATAATAGTTTAGCAAAAATTCCGTCATTTCCATAAAAGGATCGGATAGGGTTTGGGATGCGTATCGCGCGCCGCTGGGAGAAACTAAAAACATCAATATGGCGAATTTCGCGTCGTAAGCCGGAGCGTAACCGAAAAAAGAGTGCAGATAATTGTCCGAGTATCCCGGGCCGGATTTATTCGGCATCTGGGCCGTGCCGGTTTTGGCCGCAATGCTGTAGCGCGCGTTTTTTAAAACGCCGCCGACCAGCGCCTCGTCAACCACTCTGACCAGCATTCTGGTTATTTCTTCCGATGTCTCGGGCTTGATGATTCCTTCGGTAATTTGCGGTTCAACTTTTTCGTCGGGGGCGCCGTCAAAAATAATCCTGTCTATAATGAAAGGTTTAACAAGTTTTCCGCCGTTGGCTAAAACGCTTACGGCTCTTAAAAATTCAAGCGGAGTCACCGCAATGCCCTGCCCGAAAGCGGCGGTGGCGAATTCTATTTCGCGCCCCGAATTAAGATTCGCCAGATTGCCCTCAACTTCGCCCGGAAGCTCAATATTCGTCTTTCGGGACAAACCGTAACGGATGAAATAATCGTTAAGAGCGGCCGGACCTATCTGGCGCATGGCGAAAACCGCGCCGGTATTCAGCGACTCGTTTAAAACATGCTGCATATCAACCGTGCCTCTGCCCTTGCCGTCGTAATTTTCAATGCGTTTGCCGTTAATGACCAAAAAGCCGGCGTCAAAATATGTGGTTTCCGGAGAAATCTTGCCCAGATCAATAGCCGCGGCCATCGTCAATGGCTTAAAAACCGAACCCAATTCGTAAATATGCTCAATAACCGGATTCACGAAAACTTTCAGAGAATTCACTTCATTGTAAAAATTGGGATCAAAAGCCGGACGGGCGGCCATGGCTAAAATACGGCCGGTTTGCGGGTCCATAATAACGGCGCCGGCCAATTCGGCTTTCCATTTTTCATACGCTTGATCCATAATTTTTTCCAAAAACAGTTGGACTTGCGGTTCAACGGTTAAAACCACGCCGGCTGAAGATTTTACTCCAGGCAAAATCTTCTTTCCCCAATCAAGGAAAGTTCCGGCAAGAGTCCGACGCCCCTGCAAATAATTTTCGCTGCCTTTCAGCAAATCCTCCTGGGAATATTCAATGCCGTAACGGCCGACGATTTTGTCGTCTTTATAGCCGACAAAGCCCAAAACATGCGAGGCCAATTCATGCGCGGGGTAAAAACGCCATTCTTCCGGCGAAACGCCGATTCCCGGAAGTCCGCGGCTAAGAATTTTTTGCGCCGTATCGTAGTCCATTTTATGTTTAAGAATTTCATAGGGGTCGTCTTTTTTCTCGGCTTTTTTTAAGAAGTCCTCCCGATCCATGTCCGGCAAAATTTTGGCGAGTTCCTCGTAAATCATCTGGGCATTGTCTATTTTCCGCGGGTCGGCGTAAAGCAAATAGCCGTTTTTAATCGCAGCCACTCTGAAAAGTCCCCCGTTTTTATCCAGCATCTCAATATTGCCCCGCCTTAAGCCGGCGTCCAGCGAAGATATGTGCTGGCGTTCGGCTAAGGTCTCGTAGTAAGAGCGCGAAACCACCTGCAAAAAAAATAATCGGCCTACGATAGTTAAGCCGAACGCGCTCAAAATCAAACAAACAATCAGTAATCTGTTATCAAGTTTTGATTTTTTCATAAGCCCGTGCGGGCCACGACGCTGTAGCGGTCAAGAAAAATCTGCGTTTTGGGGACTGCCAGTCCCAGGGTCTGCAGGCCGTCTTCGCGCAAACCCTCAAGTTTGACAGCGTAACGTTCTTCTATTTCTTGATAGGTCCGGTTTTCCGTTCTTAGGGCCTGCAGTCCGTTTTCTATTTTGTAAGATAAATCAACCGCCGAATAAACGGAATAAATATAAAGCGTCAAAAAAGCCGCGAGCATCCAAATCATAACCCAAAAAGCTCCGACTTTAAAATTATCCTTGGCGGAATATTGAATGTATGAAATTGTTTTTTTAATAGTGGTCATTATTTTTGGCAATCGCCCTTAATTTGGCCGAGCGCGATCGCGGATTTCCGGCGAGTTCTTTTTCGTCCGGGGTTATCGGCTTTTTGGTCAAAATTTCGGCAACGCCTTCATTTTTTTTGTTTCTGAAAAAATTTTTCACTATCCTGTCTTCCAAAGAATGGAAAGATATGGCCGCGATTCGTCCGCCCTCAATCAAAAGATCCCAGGCCTCGGACAAACCTTCTTCAAGAGCCGGCAATTCGTCGTTAACCGCGATTCTCAAGGCCTGAAAAATTTTTGTGGCGGGATTTATCCCGGAGTATTTGGCTTTCCGAAAATCTCCCATCAGTCCGGACAATTGGGCGGAGCTTAAAATTCTTGAGTGCTTCCTTTCCTGAACAATCATTCGGGCTATTCGCCTTGAATCGCGTTCTTGGCCGTATTTCCAAAAAATTTCGGCCAGTTTTTCTTCAGGCCAAGTATTTATAATCTCGGCCGCCGTCAATTGGCCGGGTTCAGGGCTTGATTCAAAGGTCATAATAAGCGGTTCGTCTTTTTGAAATGAAAACCCCCTGCCCGACGCTTCCAGCTGGTTTGAACTCATCCCCAGGTCAAAAAGTATGCCGTCATAGGATTTGGAAAATTTTGAGACGAGTTTTTTCAGATTTCTGAAATTTCCGGCAACCGTTTTGAGACGGCGTTCGGGCGCGAATTTTTCTTGCAAATTTTTTATGGCTTTCGCGTCTCTGTCTACGGCTACCAGAATGGCAAGAGGAGCCATTCTTTTTAAAATTTCTTCGGTGTGTCCCCCGCCGTCGGCCGTTGCGTCAATAAAAGCTCTTCCTTTTTCCGGCTGTAAAAATTTTATGGCTTCGTTTAAAAGAACAGGAATATGGGCCATACCCTAGTAGGCCCCGACCTCACCGAGTTTTTCCGCCAAAACGTCCGCCTGTTTTTCTATTTCCCGCTTATAACTATCCCATCTGGTCGCGTCCCAAATTTCCAAACGCTTGTAAACGCCGGCTATTACCACTCTTTCCGAAAGGCCGGCGTATTCTTTCAAATAGTCCGGAACTAAAACGCGCCCAAGTTGGTCTGTTTCAACATAGGCCGCTCCGGCCAAAAATAAACGAACAAAACTTCTGTTGGCGGCTTGCCCCACTGAAAGATTTGAAAGTTTTTCGGCGACTTTTTCCCATTCTTTAAGAGGATAAACAAAAAGGCATTTATCCAATCCGCGCGTAATTACGGCGTTTTTGCCAAGTTCACGCCTTAATTTAGCAGGTAATGCCACCCGTTTTTTAGAGTCCAATATGTGCTGAAATTCGCCGATTAGCATTGTTTATTGGTGACATTCCGGAGTGATCCGCCTTCGCTAAAGCTTCGGCGGATGGATAAACCCCAGGGGGTTTATCCACACTATCCACAGTTTTATCCACAATTCACCACTTATATATAATTTTATACCACTTTACTCTTAAAAACAATCAAATCCTCTATTGTGGATAACTTGGCTTAAACCATAAAGGGCCTTTTAACTACTATTGACAAGGTTAATCTACTTTGATATAATTGATGAAGTATTAGGATGGCAAAAGCAGTTCTCTTCAACAGTCCGTAAACCGAAAGGGAGGAAGGACAGATGCCAGTGCAAACGTACCGAGCGACGCTCATTTCCAGGTCGAAAGATGGGGAGCACGCGCAGATCGTGGTTCACTTCATGGAAAACGGAGAGAAGCGATCTCGCACCCTGCATGTCCGCGTCTCGAGCAAAACTATCAAATCCCCGCACTACGAGAAAAATATCAAGAAGCACCGAGAGGCCGAGGGCGCCCTCGCGGAAGCGCGGAGAGTGCGAGACAAGGCGGAGAGGACCCTGAAAGAACTCACGAGTCAGTTGGAGTCCGCGCACGAACTTTTTGATCTCGCGGCCAAAGAGAGAACCCTCCTTGCCGAAGCCGAGGAGAAACATGAGACCGCCAAGGCGGTCTTCGAAGCCGCGCTGACCAACCTCAAGAACACCCAGGAGGACTACCCGCTGGAGGCGGACTACATCTTCTGAGATAAACAAAATAACAGAGGAGAGAACCGAGAGACCCGAACGGGCTCCGACGATATTGTCGG
>CAZNNT010000013.1:0-21149 GCA_964574495.1 uncultured Candidatus Saccharibacteria bacterium | reverse complement strand
GCATTAACCTTGGCGAAATTTTTTTGGTTATTATAATCTCGCCCCTCGCCTCTATAACTCCCTTTTTAATTATTTTTTCGGCTTCTTTACGGACGGCTTCGGAAACCTTGCCGCGAATTTCCAAACGCAGAGGTATGGCTTCAACCGTTCTGGCATTTTGAGTGACGTCCTCTCCGATTCTGCCGTCTCCGCGGGTTAAAGCCCTGTCCAGAATCCCGTCTATGTAAATCAGACTCATGGCTAAACCGTCAAACTTAAGTTCGGCAAAAAGAGCGGCACTCCCGGCGTCCCGTACAACTTTAGAATTGCGGGAAATCCAGTCCGTTATTTCTTCGGGCAAAAAAGCGTCTTCAAGCGAAAGCATCGGGACATTGTGCCTGACCTTTTTAAACTCTTTCAGGGCTTTTCCCCCCACTCTCTGCGTCGGCGAATCCGGAGTAATCAAATCCGGAAACTGGTCTTCCAGCTTTTTCAATTCGTGTTTTAAAGAATCCAGGGCCTCGTCTGAAATTTCCTGCCGGTCCAAAACATGATAAAGATAGCGATGGTGATTAATCGTTTCGCGAAGTTTTTCTATTCTTGTTTTTGCCGTTTTTTTATCCATAATTCAAGGCCGGCTAGTATCTCACCCTCAAGCCCCGTTCCACCTTTCGGCCATCGCAAGGATTGCGTCCTAAAGAAGTTATGACCGTTTCCGGAAGGCCCGTCTTATCAACCGTCACTTCGACGCAAGAGCCGTTATCCAGATTTAAACTGAAAGAACTTACATAACTCCCGCCCACGATGTGGTCTACGCCCGCGCAATTGATGACCGACTGGCTTGAAGTGGCAAAAGCGCTCCCAACGCCGTCCCAATACCTCGCGCATTCAACTCCGGTATCTGAAGCGTAAAACGCCAGTTGAGAATCGCGGCCGGTTCCGGAAAGCTGGATCTGACCCATTATGAGACCGGATAGACCCAAACTGACGGCCAGCGAGGCCGAAACAAAAAGAACCGTAAATAAAAGCGTGAAGCCGTTTTTTTTCATGGCGATAATTTTCTTTGTGAAATCGTGGTCTGCAGGTTCAATTCATTTATGGATCTGGCGACTGCTGAAGAGGCCTTCAGGACAATAGTCACTCGGGGCTGCAAATTATCGCCCGAGGGAGAACCCGCCACATAAAAAGTCAGGTCGTCTATTGAGATGTCGCTTGCGGTAATCACCCGAAAAACATCTCCGCCGTCGGATGATTTTTGGATGCTTGATCCGATATTCCTGTAAATAATAGTTTGCCCCTGTGCGTTTTTAAAAGTGAGGGACGAAGCGCCGGAGGCGCAATCCAGCGCCTCTTCTCCGGAACTCGCCCCGCAATGATAAAATTCGCCCGTGCGAATTTCTTTGGCCATAATTTCCAAAGCGAAACGCAAATTATTTTGCAGGTTAATTACCTGCTGCGTTCTTTTTTCCGCGCTCTCTAAAGTTAAAAAGGAGGACACGGCGATCAATATGGCGACCGAAAAAATTCCGATGGCCACTATCATTTCCAATAAAGTGAATCCTTTTTTCATAAAAATTAAAAAGACAAATCAAAAAGATGTTCCACTAAAGAAAAACTGCGCTCTATGCCTCCCTGCGGCCAAAAAATTTCAGACGATATTTTAAGCTCGCGGTCATTGACTCTCTCGGAAACAATCCTGCGGGTAAAAACGGTTTCGGCGCTCCCTGCTCCATAGTCGTAACGATTAAGTTCGGAATTAAATCGCAATTTGGGACAGGCGCCGGAGCAGGAAGTAATGCCGGAATCCTCAGCATAAACATCCGCGTAACAGCCGTCTTCACAGCCGTCAAACCCGTCCGACCAAATAGCTCCGGAAATAATATTGGAATCCCTTTTATTCCTCAAAAACTCTATGCCTTCGCTCGCCAGAAAAAAAGCTTTTATTTGATTGCTTGCCCCCACCGAAGAACGAACGCCCATGGAGAAAAGCGAAAGTATGCCGGACAGGGCCAAAGACAAAATGGATATGGCCACCAATGTTTCCAAAAGCGAGAAACCTCCGTTAATTGAAAATTTGCGCATATTTATTCGGTTGATTCAATGTATAATTGGCCGGTTGTCCAAATCACTATTTGTTTTTCTTCTCCCGTGGGCAGGCGCATAACCACCGCGGCATCGGTAAATTCACCCTTATCGGTGGATATATATATGTCCGGATTGGGCCGGGCATAGACCACATCCAGCCGATTTATTGAACAATCGCCGGGCGGAGACGTTTTAACGCTCACGCAAAGTTTTTCTATAACCGGCGCCGTATTTATGATAAAGGTATCTACTTTTTCGTCTAATCCGTCATACAATCCTTCCGCTTCAGGATTTTTATAGTCGCCGTCAAGATCCGCGAAAAAAATATAGGACTTTGCCGGCAAATTTTCAAAATGCAGGCCGTAGGCGGGAAAAGCGAGCGACCCGAACTCGCGCACGGCCAAAGCCGCGGACTCGGCGCGCCTGAAAGAAAGCGCGACCGACTGGGCGGTTCTGGAAAGGTCAAGGCGCCTGTTAAAGTCCGGAAAATTCGCGAGCATTATGGATGAAATTAAAACCGAAACCCCGATGGCCACGACCAGTTCTATCAAAGTAAATCCCTCGTTCTTCATTATCTAAATTATATCAGAGATAAATACCACGAAATAATCCGTCCGCCCCACAAAAAAGCGAATAATCCTCCGGCAAAAAGAAACGGCGCAAAAGGAATTTGCGTCCCGCTCAACAGCTTATAGCTTTTAGCTTTTAGCTTATAGTTATAAAAGGCAAGAATAAGGCCAAAGAAGGCCCCAAGCCAAAAAGAAAAAAAGAAAGCGGCAAGCGTTTCGGGCCAGCCCAAAAATAATCCGAGGGCGAACGCCATTTTAGCATCTCCAAAACCCATCCATTTTCCTTTTGAGGCCGCCCAAAGTATCGCGAAGAAAGCGAAAAACCCCAGGCCGGAAAAAATATGCGGCATGAAATTTTTAATTCCCAAAACCAAAAACAAGGCGGCCGCGACGACCGCCGGATAAACTAATTGGCTGGGGATGATTTTGTGGCGGATGTCATAGACAGAAATAATCAACAAAAGCCAAAAAAATAAAATAGCCACTGTGGTCAGAGCTAAGCTCTGACCAAATTGGTTAGAGCTTAGCTCTGACCAGAGCAGTAGAAACAAAGCTCCGCTTGCGAGTTCAAGTGCCGGGTATTGCCGAGAAATTTTAGACCCGCAATTAGCGCACCTTCCGCGCAAAAATAAAAACGAGAGAACGGGAATAAGTTCCGGCCATTTTAATTGGCGGCCGCAAGAAAAACATTTTGACCTTGAAAATGTAACGGACTCGCCAGTATTCAGGCGAAAAATCAAGACATTGGCTAAACTCCCGAAAAATAAACCCAAAATGAAAACAACCGCGTACATTATTAAATTTTAGCACCAAAGCAAAAACACCAACATTGCGGCTGGTGTTTTTGAAAACTTAAGAAATTTCTTAAATTTAAGGAGTAATGTCGTAGCAATAGCGGCTGGCTTCATCGGCGCAACCATCGGCATCCGGACCGTCTATGACATCGCCGTCAGTATCTCTGTCGCTTTGGAGAACCGGATTGGTGCTTTCTTCAAGATTGGCTCCCAAATGATAATAAAGGCACGTCTCAGTCGCCTCATCGCAGTCGTTGGCGGCGCTGATGGTACTGGAAATATAGGAATTATAAAGATAGGCGGCTTGCCCCACCGGATCGGTTGGAACGGCCGGTATATAGTCCGGGGCTAATTTTGAAGTCGCGTCCGGATATTCGCCTTTGGAATCAAAATAAAGCTCAAGCGCCAATTGCATTTGCTTTACATCGGCAACGCGGCGGGCATCGCGCGACTTTCTGCGGGCGCTATTCAAAGAAGCAAGTACCACTGATGCCAGAACGCCGATTATGGCGATAACCACCAAAAGCTCAATTAAAGTAAAGCCTCCCCCTCCGCTGACTGGATTCGGCCACAACTTCTTTTTTAATAATTTAAGCATAAAAAATTAATGAAAACTGGAAATAATCGACCTTAAATCGTTAATTTAATTGTAAAACTTTATCCCCTAAAAACAAAAGGCGGGTGTGAATAACATTCGCGGGGGGTTAAATTCCGGCTGAAATATTATAAATAGGAACTAAAATGGCCGCGACAATGATGCCGACTCCCAAACCAAGCAGCACTATGAGGGCGGGCTCAATCAAACTCACCAATCTTTCAATGGTGTTATCAACTTCACGGGCGTAGAAACGCGAAAGCGCGACCAAAATTTGATTTAATTTTCCGGTCTCTTCCCCCACCTTCATCATTTGCGTTACCAATGGCGGAATGTCTTCAAAGCGCGCGAGAGCCGAAGAAATTGAAGAACCGCCCCGCACCGAATCGCGGGACTCGCGGATTATTTCGGCGTAAACCTCGTTGCCTATCACATCGGACGATATTTCGAGGGCTCTGGCTACGCTTACGCCGCCGGAAAGCAATGTCTGAAGATTATCCGCGAAGCGGGCCAGATAAACCTTGCTGTATATTTCCTTTAAAATCGGGGCTGACAATTGAAGCCGGGAAAGCGCCCTTCGTCCGCGTAAAGTCGCGCGCCAGCGCCAGAGAAAAATTACCCCCAAAGCAAACAAAACCAAAAAGAAAATGCCGAAAGTTCTAAAAAAATCGGAAAGGCCTATGATTAAGCGCGTATAAAAGGGCACCTCCTGCTGAAATTCCAACACTATGGATGAAAGCCGCGGCACGACCACTACCAGCATTATGCCTATGACCACCAAAAAAACGCCGAGCACGAAAGCGGGATAAATTAAAGCGTTTCTGGCTTTGGAAGTAATTTCATAGGAACGCTCAAGATAGTCGGCCAAATAATTGAGAATTTCATCAAGTTTCCCGGATTCCTCGCCGGAACGCACCATTTGAATATAAAAATTAGAAAAAGCGTCGGGATGGCGCGAAAGCGCCTGGGATATCGGCAAACCGCCCTGAATGTCGTCGGCGATCTCACCGAGTTTCCTTCTCAACGATTCGCTTGAGGCCTCGCCCATCAAAACCCTCAAGGCGTCAACGACCGGAACTTTGGCTGAAAAAAGAGTGGATAATTGCCTTGAAAAAATTACGATGTCCCGATCTTTGACCCGTTCAAAAAAAGAAAAAAATCTTTTCCAGAAAGGCCTTCTTTCCTCGGCCGATTCAAGAGAAATAATGATCAAACCCTTTTTCTGCAAGGCCGCGACCGCCAAATCGTAACTGGCCGCCTCAACCGTGCCGCTTTTTTCCTCGCCTTCGGTGGTCTTTGCCGAGTAATAAAAAATCATACTGATAGGATCACATTAAATGTTCAAGCCCCTTAACGTTTAAGGAGTAGGCGCGCGCGGTTTCCATAGTGATTTCTCCCTTGCGCACCAAATCAACAAGCGATTGATTCAAAGAAACCATTCCCGCTTCCGAGCTGGTTTCTATGTACAAATCTATTTCATGAATTTTGTTTTCGCGGATTAAATTGCGAATAGGCGTGTTGGCTATCATCAATTCGTAAGCCGGAATCCTGCCGCCGGACGCTCTAGGCACCAGCCGCTGCGAGAAAACGCCAAGAATGGTGCTTGAAAGTTGCGCGCGAATTTGATTTTGCTGTTCGGGCGGAAAAGTATCAATGATGCGGTCAATTGTCTGGGAGGCGCTGTTGGTGTGAAGCGAAGACAATATGAGATGTCCGGTTTCGGCCGCGGTAACCGCCGCGGCTATGGTTTCGGAATCCCGCATCTCTCCGATCATGGCGACATTTATGTCTTCGCGAAACATTGACCTTAAGGCGGAAGCGAAACTCGGAGCGTCTCTGCCGATTTCGCGCTGGTCTATTATTGATTTATCCTGGCTGAACAAAAATTCAATCGGGTCTTCAACGGTTATGATGTGCTCCGCCCTTTCGTGATTGATGATGTCCACCATGGAAGCAAGAGTCGTTGATTTTCCGTGCCCCGTGGGACCGACCACCAGAAAAAAACCCTGCTCGCGTCTTGAAAACTCCCCCAGAACCGGCGGCAAATTCAAATCGGCCAGGCCCTTGATCTCAACGGGAATAAGACGGAAGGCGGCCGAAATAAATTCTCGCTGAAAAAAAACATTAGCCCTGAATCTGGCCTTATCTTCATAAGCGTAAGAAAAATCAAGCGCTCTTTCTTTTTTGAAGCGCGCGTTTTCTTCTTCGGAAAGTATGCTGGTCGCCATGCTTTCGGTGTCTCCGGCTGTCAAAATCGGCTGTTTAACTAAGGGCACCAGTTCTCCGGCGATTCTAAGAGTCGGATGCCGGCCGACCGAAAGATGAAGGTCGGAAGCGCCTTCTTTGGCTACCAGGATAAGCAAATCGGCGAGTTGTTTATTAATCATTTTTTGCGGTCTCCAGGACTTGTTTAATTTTAGCCACGACTTCCGACGGCGTGTGATGGGCTTTAATCACATAATCTTTAGCGCCCATAGCCAGCCCTTTTTGCACATCCTCTTTTTGGCCGAGATTGGTCAAAATAACCACTACGGCGCTCGGAGCAAGATTCTCTTTTTTCAGCTGTTTTAAAAATTCAAAGCCGTCCATTCCGGGCATAACTATATCCAAAAGTATGATGTCGGGACTAAATCCGTTTTTTATTTTATCCAAAGCGCTGGGGCCGGAAGTAGCCACATCAATTTCAAAACCCGATTCGCGGAATTTAATCGCGTACATATCCAGTAAAAATTCATCATCGTCAATTATAAAAATTTTTTTCATGAGACCATTTAATTATGTAATTTGGGAGAGTTGCTCCAGGCCCATTCTTCCGTCCAGAACTTTCAGTATGCCGTCTTCTCTCATGGTAATCATTCCCTGGCGCCTCCCCTCTTCTTCCAGCGACTCGGAGGTCGGACTGGCTAAAATAACTTTTTCCAATTCGCGGCTAGCGCTCAAAACCTCAAAAACACCCATGCGCCCTCTGGTGCCTTTCGGACAACTGGCGGAGGATTTGGCTTCATAAATTTCTTTCGGTATTTTTATGCCGCGGCGAATATTTTCAGGGATATCTTTCAATTCGTTTTCAATTTTTTCTTTCAGCTTGCCCTCTACTTTCATCGGCAGACGGGAATCCGGACACAAGGTCTGCACCAATCGCTGAGCCACAACCGCCGCCAAAGTCGGCGCGATAAGATACCTGTCCACTCCCATGTCAATCAGGCGCGGCACGGCGCCTATGGCATTATTGGTATGAAGCGTGGCCAAAACCAGATGTCCGGTTAATGCCGCGTGTATCGCCAGCCCCGCCGTTTCTTTATCCCTAATCTCGCCTACCAATATTATATCAGGGTCTTGGCGCAAAATAGAACGGAGGCCCGAAGCGAAATCATAGCCGATCTCCGGCCTCACTTGCGACTGATTAACGCCCGCGATATTGTATTCAATCGGGTCTTCCAAACTTACTATATTAAAACGCTCGTTATTTATCGTGTTGAGCATGGCGTAAAGAGTGGTCGTTTTGCCGGAACCGGTAGGACCGGTAATCAATATCAATCCGTACGGCTCTTTCAGCGCTTTTTGAATGGCGGTGTAATTCCGGCCCTCCAAGCCGAGTTTAGACAAATCAAGGACGGCGCTTTCGGGATCCAATATGCGTATGGCCGCCTTTTCACCGAAAGCGGTGGGCAGGGTTGAAACCCTGAAATCCATTTCCCGTTCCTCAACTCTGGCGGAAAATCTTCCGTCTTGCGGCTTTCGTTTTTCATCCAGTTTCATATTGGTCATTATTTTCAGGCGAGAAATTATGGCTTCATGCATTTTAAGCGGCAGCAGCAAACTTGTGTATAAAACGCCGTCCACTCTGAAACGCACGCGCAATTTATCTTTAGTCGGCTCTATATGAATGTCGGAAGCCCGCCCCTCCGTGGCGTGCTTGATTATGACCGCCACCATTTTGGTAATCGGCGCCTCTTCAACCAGGGTCCCCTCGCGGGCAATTTCTTTGGCCGCTCCGGGAAATGTTTCTCCCTGCAAGGCCTGTTCAAATTCAGAAAGAACTTTCGTAACTTCTCCGCCCAAACTTTTATATTCTTCAAGAATCGCTTCAAAGTCCTCGCCGGAGATGAGGAAAATTTTAAAAGGCGCCGAGGTTTTTGAAGCGATAAATTGCAGAGCTTCTTTGGCTTCAATGTCCAGCGGGTCAATCATCCCCACTTCCAACACACCGTCTTTCAGTCCCAAAGGAACGAATTTGTAATGGCGGGCCGATTCTTCGGGAATAAATCTTAAAGCGTCCGGGCCGACTTTGCGGCCGTTAAGCGCGTAAGAAGGGGCGCCGGAGGCCTCGTTTTTGGCTTTAAAAATTTCATCCATCTTCGTTATTTTTTAAAAGGGAGCGAAAGGATTCGGGCGGCCGATAATTTCCGGAGCGGAAATGTCGGGCGTGAAATCTTCCAGCGACTTGTAAAGCCGGTTATCAAGAACGCTCAAATTAAAACTCAAACCCTCCAGCGATTCCAAAAGAGGCAGCAGGCCTTGAGAGCCGACTTTAACATTGTTCGCTAAGGCGGAAGCGGAGCTCACCGGCTCAACCGGTTTTGAAGCGGAAAATCTGTACCAAATTATTGCCGCCGCGGCAATAACGGCGATTATGATGATTGTTGATAAGATAGAACGAAAATTGGCTGACATTATTTTTGCGTGTAGCTTTTGGCTTCTAAATTAAAATCGTAAAAATTTTCTTTGCCGGCGGAAAAAGAAAGCCGAAAAACATCTATCAAGCGCAAACTTTTTTCCAGGCTTTTCAGAAAGCCGACAAAATCGCGATAACTTCCGGATAATGAAAGAGTGAGGGTCGTCGCGGCTGTTTTTTCCTCAAGCGGCGATATGTTTATATTTTTGAGCAGTAGCCCGTTTGAGCCGGCCAGGTTTGACATCTGTACTACGAGCAATCCGGAATTAAGGTTTTCAGGAAGAAAATTTTTAATTCTTTTTAAATCCTCCGCCGGAATGGAATTATAACTGGAAAGCAGCGTGTCGCGGGTCTTACGCAAAGCGTTAAGGCGCAGAAGAACCGACTCATAAGCGTTTTTTTCGGCTTTAAACGTTTGAACGTCGGACCAAAGCGCGCCCCCCCACCAAAAAACGACGGCCAAAGACGCTAACAGTAAAATAATTGAAATGAATAAACGCATTTAATTCACGGATGTTTTAAAGGAAATAAGTTCCGGCTCGACCTTGAAATTCAAAGAAAAGTTCACAAAACCCTCCGAAGTCAGGGAAAAATTGGAAAAAGAAACATCTTTAATCAGCCGGCTTTTTTCAAAAATCATTGATTGCTGGGCCAAAGCGCCGTAAGACCGGGCCACTCCGGACATTTGCGCCTCACCGTTATTATAAGAAAAACCCAAAAAACGCACGTTGGGAATCGTGTTTTTTTCCAAAAAATCAAAAAGGCCGGAAAGAGCCGGGTGCTTATTCAGCAAATTTTGCGTTGAGTTGAGGGACTGGGAGGTCTTTTGCAATTCCAAAATGAGCGAAGGCTCAAAATCGCTCTCAACTTTTTTAAGATTGTCGGCCAGAGTTGTGATTTGGCTTTGAAGATATCCGCGATAAAAAAACAGGCCGAAAACAAAAAGAAGGGAAAGAATAAAAATGATTATTGATAAATTGCCAAGCAGCCCTACGCCCGCCTTTTTGTAGGGCAGTCTGGCTACTGATGTTTTTGGAATAAATGCTTGTCCTTCCGGCATATTTAATTATTGCGCTTGATTATTATTTTAATCCCCTTAAAGCCAAACCTATGCTTGAAGCGAAGACCGGCCCGACTTCTTTGGCCGCCGGCTCAACTAAAAGCGGATATTCCAGACGGCCGAAGGGCTGTCCTAAAGAGACCTCCAGCCCCAAACGCTCGGCTGTTTTTTCCGTTAACCCTTTTAACAAAGACCCTCCTCCGTAAAGTATGGCGCGGCTCACGGATCGGCCCGACTTGCGCCGATAGTCGGCCATTAAACGGACGGCCTCGGCCAGAAAAGCGTCCAAAATCGGCTCAATGACGCTTTTTAATTCCTGATGTTCCGGCCTTGGCGACAAGCCGACGGCGCGCTTCATCTCTTCGGCTCTGGCGAAATCCACGCTCATGGCTCCGGAAAGAGCGTCGGTTATGGCCTGCGAACCCCGGTCGTAAACATGAACCATGCGCACGATTCCGTAATCGGCCACGGTCATTTTTATTGAAGACGCTCCGACATCAATCAAGAGCAGCGGCGACAAATCGCTTCCGACAAGAGCGCGCGACGCGCTGAATATTTCTATTTCAAAGTTTTCTATTTTGAGGCCGGCCGCCTGTATAAAAGCGCGGTATTTTTCAATCATATCCTTATAAATCGCGACCAAAAGCACCGACATCATTTTCTTTTTTTTGCCCAACCCTTCGTCTTCCGGCGCGCCTGATTCAAGGCCGAAGGTCTCGGGAATTACCCACCAATCAAGCAGCACTTCCGCCAGCGAAACGGGTATATAACGCCGGGCTTCAAACTGAATGGCTTCGGCCGCCTCTTTCTCGCTCATTAAAGGCATTTCAATAACGGTAACGAAACTTGAACGAACCGGTATGGCGACAATCGCCGTTTTTGATTTGGCTGACGCTTCTTTCATTAAATCCCGCAGCGCCTCCGAGGCCTTTTCTTCAACCAATTTTGCGACGCGCCCGACTTCAGTCCCTCCGTAAGGCCCGAGAGCCAATTCTCCGTAAGTCATAAGCGACGCTCTTTCCTTCCTCCTTTTCAGTTCAACTAATTTGACTGACGAAGAACCAAAATCAACACCCAAAACGCTCTCGCCCTCTTTTTTCCAGGGCCAAAAGCCGGTCGGCAGCGGCAACTTTTTGAAAAATGAAATTTCTGCCATACATATGCTGGGCCTTGCCTATTACATTATAGCATAGAATACTTGCTGTTAATGCCATTATTTATCCACAAAGCTTTATCCGCTTTGGCAGATGCCGTATTTCCCAAAATATGTTTTGGCTGTTCCGAGAAGGGCCGATATTTGTGCCAAAATTGCATCAAGGGTCTGCGGGACGCGGATATTTTCTATCCGAAAAACATGGATTTCGCCTTGACCTCTTTTTCTTACCGCGAGCCGGCAATAAAAAGGGCTTTGCGTAAATTAAAATATTCATCGGCTAGCGACATTGCCGGGGAATTGGCGCAAGCGCTGGCCGGAGACATCGCGCCTTATTTAAAATGCGGCTCAAACCCCCGCCTTTGGCGGGACAAGCCCGTGGTCTGTGAAATTCCGATGACCGAGCGAAGAAAAAGAGCCCGCGGTTTTAATCAGGCCGAACTTTTGGCTCGGCATCTAGCAAAAATTTTAAATCTTGAACACTCGCCTATTTTGATTAAGGTCCGCGAAACAAAACCGCAGGCCGAAATTAAAAACCGCGCCGAGCGCCTGGAAAATATTAAAGGTGTTTTCGCGCTTAAAGAAAACTTTTCTCCGCCGAAATTTGCCGTCATAGTGGACGACATCTATACCACGGGCGCCACAATGAACGAGGCGGCGCGCGTTCTGAAAAAAGCCGGAGTTAAAAAAATAATCTGCGCGGCTGTTGCCAGGTAAGAAAAAGTTGCCGTCAAACGATAATTTTTGTATGATTCAAAAGAACTTGGAGGCGTGCCGGAGCGGTTTAACGGAGCGGATTGTCCCGAAAAATAACGAGTGAAGCGAATATATTTTTCGAGGATCCCGTTGGCAAAACGGAGGGGTGCCGGAGCGGTTTAACGGAGCGGATTGCTAATCCGTGGAGGTCTAAAAAACCTCGCGTGGGTTCAAATCCCACCCCCTCCGCTTTGCTTGCGGGACTAAACCGTGGGGGTCTAAAAAGCCCCGGGTGTTTGGAGAAAATGATGTAAAAGAGTAGTATTTGCTTACTGAATTTTGCCGCCCCATACTTCGTTAAAACTTCGTAGGGCAAAGCAGAGAAAGGGAACGGCCTAACGGGGCTGTTTTTTGTTGCCCTTTTTGGGTTAAAATTTGCTAAAATATAAGTGAACCGGAGGGTTCGAACTGTATGAATACAAAACCAATTATTTATCTGCTTTGCGGTCTTCCAGGATCGGGAAAGACTAACTATGCGAAACAATTAGAGGAAAGGAATATAATTCGCCTGTCTTTGGATGAAGAGTTATTTGCATTGTTTGGAAGAGAATTTCCTCCAGAGCAATATCCTGACTTTGAGAGACAAACAAAAGATAAGCTCTTAGTACAAACAACCTCGTTAATCCACGACGGTAAATCCGTAGTATTGGACTGGGGTTTTTGGAAGAAAGACGAGAGAGAAAAAATAAAAAGATTCTTACAAGATCAAGGTGGTGAGGTAAAGCTGTTATACTTCAAAAGAAATCCATCCGAACTCGTAGAAAAAGTACAAAACCGTGATTTATCTAAAAATCACGAAATCAATGCCGAAATGCTAGGAAAATTCTCTGCTCAATTCGAAGAACCATTCAATGAAGGCGAAGAAATTATTCAACTATGAGTAAATTATATTTTGACCATGCATACGTTTCTGTTCAAGACATGGATAGGGCCATAAAGTTTTATGAGGCACTTTTAGATAAGAAAGTGTCTCATCGAGAGAAAAATACTTGGGCTGATTTTGATATCGGGTCCGGATGTTATTTTGGATTAATCAGTCCAGAAATAATTGATAACGAACGGAAAATTGGGAACAATTCAATTCCTGTTTTTGCAACCGATAATGTTGATGATATTTACCAGAGAGCAAAAGATATTGGCGCTAAAGTCATTCACGATATAGAAACCTTAAAATATACAGATTATTTCTACAGGGTCTTTTTGTGCGAGGACACCGAGGGTAATCTTATTGAAATTGCTCAATATGAAAGGTCCTAACCTGATACAAGTTATATAGCCGATTGTAACCAGGCTCTTGATTTTTTATATACGCTATGCCATAATTGCCTCGGATATTGAGAACCAAAAAAACGAAAAGGAGAAAAAATGGACAAGCCCCCTACCAAATTCTCACAAGTGAAAAAGGCGCTTAAGAATAATCAAAACATAACTTTTGGAATCGTTCTGTCAGAGCACTTATCAACCGAATTTACCTGCTATAGCCAAATTATTTATTGCCATGTCGCTCCCGTAAAAGGCACTTTCGATGCGAAAAAGCTTCAGGGGCTTATGATATCATTATTTCCTGGTATAAAACCCACTCGCATTGACAATTTCCACGAAGACCGCGACACGCTATATTTTGGACGAATCTGTTTTGAAGAATTTATCGGCGAAGAACATCTTATTCGGACAATTGCCCTAACCGATACAGACATACTTCTCAAAGATTTCATCAATGGCGAACTGAAAATTGAACGAAGAAATCGAGTGCTGAGACGAATTATCGTGAAAGTATTCCCCAACGCGAAAATCGCCAAGCGCGCAATAGCTGGCGGCGATAATCAGATACCAATAAAACCAGACCGCAAAAGAGGCGCTAAATGAAAAAAGAGGTCTGGCTGATATTGGCAATTATCGCTTTCGCCCTACTCCCCACCTCCGACACTGCGTCTGAAATAAAAAGGGGTGATACTATAAAAATCACCTCGCCGGAACTGGTAATCGTAAAAAATCTAAAACCGATAAAAAACGGGCCCGACGAATTTGCCTACGGGGACATGTGCCATCTTAAAACCGGCGGCAAAATCACCATCATTGCCGAAAACCGGGACCGCGTATTGGTTCGCTATACAATCAATGGGGATGTTGAGGGCTCATCGTGCCCTAATGATACAATTCTGTTTTTTCCAAAACTAAGATTTATTGAGATGGCGGACGAACAGAAACGCGAGGTCCAAAGAACTCTGGAGGAAAAAAAACTGATTGAAGAATTGCTCAACAAATAATCGTGGGTTCAAAGCCGAGACGCGTAAGCGTCCGGCTTTTTTCTATTATTTTTGGATAGCCGAGATTTGCCACCTGTTTTTTTTGATTATAAACTTAAAATATAGTCGATTAACACTTTAAATAAAATTTATGTTTAAAAAACCATTAAACATCCTGATTCTGGCGATTATCATCGCGGCGGTGGCCTTCGGCCTTTATCAGATATTAAGGGGCTTTCCATTTTTTGCCCCCGATAGGTCCCACTTAAAAGAACCGAAAAGAATAGGGATAATTTTTCCAAGACAGCACATAGAAGCCGTTCAGGGTTTTAAAGAGGGCTTTAAGAATATGGGATACGCGAATGTTTCTTTTGAGGACAAAGGGGTTTTTACTTCTTCTCCGACTTTGCCGCTTGACATAGAAAACTCCGCCAGAGAATTGATTCGGGATAAAGTTGATTTGATATTCGCGACTCAAGAAAATATAGCCCTGGCGGCATTGGAAATAGAGAAAGAGACCGGAAGCGATATCCCGATAGTATTTTCATCCAGATTCCATGACCCGGTGGCGTACGGCGTTATAAAATCTTTTAAATCTTCCGGCAATAACGCGACCGGAATTTCAATAAATTTGGTTGAGGTAGTGCAAAAACATCTGGAATTTTTAAGAGCGATAAATCCGGCCATTAAAAAAATCGGCGTTTTCGGGAGCGGTTTTGTGGTTCCGGACGTTGGAGATAAGTTTTTGGAGGAAGTAAAAAACCAGGGCAAAAAACAGGGCTTTGATATTGTGGAATATAAAACAACTACCGCTCCCCCGGGCGCGGAATCTGCCTGGTATCAAACTGCCGGTAAAATTAAAGCCGGAGATATTGACGCCATATATCATATAGCCGGTCATTTTTTTGAGGCGCAGGAGACCGCGGAAACCGAACTGGCCTCCAGATTAAGAATTCCGATGGTGGCTCCTTTGGAGGACTTGCCAACCGGAGGTCATTTCGGTTACGCCGGAGATCTTACCGCTTCGGGCGAGCAGGCATCCAGGATAGCCGATAAAATATTCGGCGGCGCAAAGCCCTCGGATATCCCGATTGATTTTGAGGAGAAAAATATTCTGGTGCTCTATACAAAACGGGCGATTGATGACGGAATCGTGTTCCCGGATTCAATGGCGCGAATAGCGAATGTTAAAATAGAAAAGTAATACATGTCTAAAAAAACAATAATTCTATTCATTGTAATTATTGCTGTAGCCGTCGGCTTCGGCTTCTTCAGAATATTCAGGGACATACGTATTTCCGGTCCGGCCGAATCGGCAGTACTCAAAGAACCAAAAACAATCGGCTCCATTCTCATCAGGCAACAGCTTCAAACGGTGGAAGGCGTCAAACGAGGATTAAAAGATTTGGGTTATAAACGGATTAGTTATAAAGAAGAGTTATTCACTTTGGGGCCTACGGCTCAAGCTGACGCCCAAGCGGCGGTCCGGAAAATGATTGCCGAAGGCGTGGATTTATTATTTATTCCGTCTGAAATTACGGCTAAAGACATTCGGCCCGTTATGCAGGAGCTGAAAAGCGGCATTCCGGTCGTATTTCTCGCTCAATTCCACGACCCGGTATCCTACGGCATCGTTCAATCATTCCAATCCTCGGGGAATAATTTAACGGGTATTGCTTCACAACTTACGGACGTCATAGGAAAACAGTTGGAATTTATAAAAAAAATAAATCCGGCCGGCAAAAAAATAGGAGTTTTCAGCAATGGGTTTATGATTCCCAATGTCGGGGAAGAAATGTACGCCCAGTTGAAAGCGCTGGCGCCAAAATTAGGATTTCAATTGGTGGAGTATAAAACAACTACCGCTCCCCCGGGCGCTGAATCTGCCTGGCGTCAGATTGCCGGAAAAATTAAAGCCGGAGATATTGACGCTCTATACCATATTCCCGGACATTTTTTTGACGCGCAGGAAACAAGTGAAGCCGAATTGGCGAATCGTTTGGGGGTGCCTCACGTCGCTCCAATTGAAGATTTGCCGACCGGCGGCCATTTTGCTTATTCAAGCGATTATTTTACGGCCGGAAAACAAATGGCCCGACTGGTAGACAAAATATTCAAGGGCGAAAAACCAACCGATATACCCATAGAATTCACCCAAAAAAATTCCCTAATTTTGCATATTGGCCGCGCCGATAAAGACGGCCTGACATTTCCGGAATCAATGCTTTCCATAGCCGATGAAAAAATAGGCAAATAAAGCGGATAAAAAAAACAACTCTGTGCCATTTTTAAGAAAAAGATTGCGCCTAAAGTTTATTCTGGTTTTAATCGGCATAGCTTCCCTGCCCTTCTTTTTTGCCATGACCGTAGCTACGGTCAAATTGCAGGACATCCAAAAAAGGAATGCCGTGCGGCACGCGGAACATGTCGCCGCTCTCGCGAGTCTTGAAATTTCCGAATTTATCAGCCATCAATTCGGGCAACTGGCCGCCATGGAAAGCATTTTTCCTTCGCTCCTTGAACAGCCCGATCTTCAGAAAACTTTCATTGAAAGGACCCTATTTACCAATGATAGTTTCGTGGAAGTGTCAATTGTCAACCAAAATGGCATGGAAACCGCCCGCGTCAGCAAATTCGTAACCGTAGTCCCGGAGGACTTTATTAACAGGTCTGCAAACGAAGAATTTATAGCGACTAAGAACGAGGGTCGGTTTATCAGCGATATTTTCTGGGAAAAAAACAGGCCCTTTTTTCTGATAGGCCGGGCGATTTTTGATTCTCGCGGGAATTTTTTCGGTTCGGTTTTCGCTCAAATTGACTCCAGAATTATGCAGGCGGTGGTAAAAGATCTTTCCGTGGCTAAAGAGGAGGGCCGGGCTTATATCGTGGATAAAAACGGAATTGTCGTAGCCCACCCCGACATTTCGCAAGTACTTTCCGAAAAAAATTTTTCCGCGATTCCAGTGGTAAAATCTTTGATAAAGGATGACAACGAACCGTTATTCGCGGATATTTATGAAAACGAAATTCAAGAAGAGGTCTTGGGGTCCGGCGCCAGAATTGTTATTCCTTTTGAGGGCGCCTCCGGAAGCGCGGAGAAAACCCGCTGGTTTGTCGTTGCCGAATTGCCGGCCGCCATCGCCTTGGCCGCGGTCAGGGAAATTACTTTTTTCTCTTTGATTATTCTTGCCGGCATATTGGTTGTGGCAATTGGCGCTGCGGTTCTTCTTGCCCGCCGTGTGATTAAGCCCATAGAAGAACTTCAGAAAGGAGCCGAGCAAATCGGGCTGGATAATCTGGATTACGCCATTCAGGTAAAAACTAACGACGAATTGGAGGACTTGGCCGACGAGTTTAATCGGATGCGCGTTCGCATAAAGGAGGTTCGCGAACACGAACATCTTTTAAGCCGAGAAAAGTCGGACTTCGTTACTATCGCGGCCCATCAGCTTCGCACTCCGCTATCAACGATAAAATGGGCTTTTCGCGCGCTTCTTGACGGAGACGCCGGACAACTTCAGCCGGAGCAAAAAGAATTGGTTAGTCGGACCAATCAGACCAACGACCATATGATTAATCTCGTTGATGATTTGCTGGACGTTTCGCGCATAGAAGAAGGACAATTTGGCTTTATCTTTCAAAAAGAGGATTTAGTCAAAATAATAAAAGAGGTGGCGGAAAAATTCGCGGCTCTCGCCAAAAAACGCGGCGTCATATTAACGGTGCATGAGCCAAAAGAAAAATTTCCGCAGTTAACGGTTGACCGCAAAAAAATCGGTCTCGCTTTTTCAAACCTCATTGATAACTCGGTTCAGTATAACCGCGAAAACGGCAAAGTGGACATTTATATTTCCCGGGAAAACGGCGTCGCGGATATTAAAATAAAGGATACGGGAATAGGTATTTCAAAAGATGATTTTGGGCGTATTTTTAACAAATTTTCCAGAGGAAAAAATGCTATTCTCCTTCAAACCGAGGGTTCGGGTCTTGGGCTTTTTATTGCCCGAAGCATTATTGAGCGCCACGGCGGTAAAATCTGGCTGGAAAGCAAAGAAGGTTTGGGCACGACCGTGAATCTAACTCTGCCCATAAAAAAGCGCTAGCGCGGCGCTTCCGCCAAACATCTTTACAAAGTCGGGTTTTTGTTATAGTTTTATGCGTAGAATCGGCTTTTGCAGACGGAGGGATTGCTCGCATGCCGGAAGAAACCGACGACACTGACAAATATAAATTTAATTTTCGGTCCGCGTTGATTGTAGTCGTCGCGGTTATCGCGATTCTGCTAATCCTCAGATATTTCGGATCGTCATCAAATATAGTAATACCCTACTCGCAGCTTGTGAGAGCCGTCAAAGAAAAGCCGGACATCTTTAAAAACATATTAATTACCGAGGGACCGTCTATTGAAGTAACCGGAATTTATGTTGATGAGGATAAAAATAATGAACGCGCGGGTCAGCCGCCGCCGGCACGAATTTTTTCATCAGTTGTGCCGCGCGCGTCCTATCAGGAGTTTATACGGCTGCTTGACGAAAAAGCCGTTACTTACAATGTTGAGGCGGCAAGCGGCGGATGGTCAGGATGGATTTACTGGATTGCGGTAATCTTCTTTTGGTTATGGGTTTTCCGTTCTATGAAAGGAGGCGCGTTAAACTCCGGAGGCGGAGGGGGCTTTTTTTCTTTCCTGCGAAGTCGGCCGCGACTTTCCGGCCCTAACGCGGAAAATCCGGTGACTTTCGCGGATGTCGCGGGCATTGACGAGGCAAAAGAAGAACTTAGCGAAATAGTTGATTTCCTGAAAAAACCGCAATATTTCAGCCGTCTTGGAGGCAAAATACCAAAAGGCGTTTTGCTAATGGGACAGCCGGGCACGGGAAAAACTCTACTTGCGCGAGCGGTTGCCGGTGAAGCCGGTGTTCCTTTTCTCAGCATGGGCGGGTCTGATTTCATGGAAATGTTTGTCGGAGTCGGCGCAAGCCGCATGCGCGATCTTTTTGAAAAAGCCAAAAAATTCGCGCCCTGCATTATTTTTATTGACGAGATTGACTCGGTTGGCCGGAGTCGCGGGGCCGCTATCATGGGCCACGATGAACACGGCCAGACGCTAAATCAGCTTCTTTCCGAAATGGATGGATTTGAAACAAACCAAGGCGTTATTGTGATGGCCGCGACAAACCGGCCGGATGTTTTAGACCACGCGCTCCTGCGGCCGGGAAGATTTGACCGCAGAGTTGTCGTGCCGATGCCCGACCTTGAAGGCCGGCTCGCGATTCTTAAAGTTCATGCCCGCAGGGTTCTTTTGGCGCCGAGCGTTAACCTTAAAAATATCGCGCAGGGCACCATTGGATTCTCCGGCGCCGATCTGGCTAATTTAATCAACGAAGCCGCGCTTAAAGCGGCAAGAGACGAGAAGGAAAACATTGAAGAACAGGATTTAGAAGCGGCCAAGGAAAAAGTGCTGGTTGGTCCCGAACGCAAAACGGCTCGCGTAAGCGCGGAAGAACGAATGACAATCGCCTTTCATGAAGCCGGCCATGCCGTTGTCGCCAGAGCTCTTCCAAATGCTGACCCGCCGCATAAGGTTTCTATTGTCCCCAGGGGACTGGCCGCCGGCTTAACTTGGCAGCTGCCCAAAGAAGACCGCTCAATTGAAACAAAAACGCGGCTGGAAGCGCGGCTTGCGGTTTTAATGGCCGGACGCGCGGCGGAAGAAATCGGCATTGGCAACGAAACGATAAGCACGGGCGCCGGAAACGACCTTGAACGCGCCACTGACATCGCGCGTAATATGGTCTGCCGCTGGGCGATGGGAAAACTTGGACCGCGCGTCTTTGGCGAAAAAAACGAGTCCGTTTTCCTGGGAATCGGCGCGGAAAACAGAAATTATTCAGAAGACGCCGCGAGACGCATTGATGATGAAATAAGATACATTCTGGAAGAACAGATGGAAAAAGCGAGAAAAATTCTATCCGACAATTCTTCGGTCCTTCGGGCGCTAGCGGATAAATTGCTGGCGGTTGAAACCGTTGACCGCTCGGGGCTTGAAGATTTTTTTAACACCCACCCGATTACAAATAGACCCGAGGAGCCAATCCGATGATAAAAAAGAACCGCGGAGAATTTTTTGGAAACATCTACGCCTTCGTTCTTTTCCTGGTTTTCATAATCGGGGTCGCGATGTACCTGGCCGCGTATTGGGTTTTAACGGCGCTGGCAACGGCCCGCTACGCTCTGAAAAAAATCTTTCAATGGCTTATAATCCGTTGAAATCAGCCGGCCTCTTTTTCGAGGCCGGTTTTTATTTTATAATCTGATAATGGGTGATGACGAACGAAAATTATTGATGGAGAACCTGGAGCTGTCGCGAAAAGTTCTCGGCATAGTGAAAAAAATGGAGCGGAGGATTTTTTGGCAAAGAGCCTTGAAAACGGCAAAATGGGTCGTTATAATTGCCCTGATCACCCTTGGCTTCTGGCAGATACAGCCCTATCTCAATAACGTTTTGAATTTATATCAGGGGTTGTGGGGAACATTAAACCAAACGCGGGGCATCCAAAATAACCTTCCCGCAGAACTTCAAAAATTGCTTGTGCAATAAATAGGGAGACGTGGCTGAGCGGTTGAAGGCACCGGTCTTGAAAACCGGAGTATCCGAAAGGGTACCGGAGGTTCGAATCCTCCCGTCTCCGCAGAAATTCGCTATAATTTAATATATGGATAAAAACGAGGTTTCGTGGTCCGCTCCAGAATATGACCATCAACCCAAATCCAAAGAATGGTTTTGGGCTTTGGGCATTTTGACTTTTGCTTTGATAGTTGCTGCCTTATTGCTTAAAAATTTTCTTTTTGCTAGTTTTATACTGCTCGCCGGATTCACTGTCGCGCTTTACGGAGTGAAAAAGCCGGCCATAATCAAATATTCGGTGAGCGGAGGCGGAGTAAAAATAGCCGAAAAATTTTATCCTTACGAATCCCTGAAATCGTTCTGGATAAGATATGAGCCGCCGGCAAAAAAAGAATTGGAATTAATAACCAAAAAAATTATTATGCCGCGCCTCATCTTGCCCCTGGAAGACGCCGACCCCAATGAAGTTCGCGCCATTCTCATTAAGGTTCTAAAAGAGGAAGAAGTGCAGGAGTCGCTTTCGGAAATAATAGCCCGCCGCCTCGGATTTTAAAAACTTGCCCCGCGAAGCTTTAGCGAAGTAGGGTCCCCATAGCTCAACGGATAGAGTGC
>CAZNNT010000012.1:17562-21392 GCA_964574495.1 uncultured Candidatus Saccharibacteria bacterium | reverse complement strand
GATATAATGAAAGGGGCGACCCTTTTGGATTTCAGGAGAGTTATTATTTGGAGTTTAACCGCCTCGGCCCTTATTTATTTTGTCTTTATTGCCGCTGTTTGGGGGGTGTCCGGAGCGGCGACTTCGGAGGACGCTTTATCCGGCCTTGCCGGCCAAATTGGCCGACAGGCGCTATTGATTGGAGCTGTCATCGGGTTTCTGGCAGTTTTTACTTCTTATTTGGCTCTCGCCGCCGATTTCAAAAGCATTTTTAAATATGATTATGGCCGTAAAAATTTGGCTGCCTGGGCTCTTACGGTTATTCCCGCACCGCTTTTGTATGTTTTGGGTTTTTCCAATTTAGTGAAAACATTGGGACTGGTTGGCGCGATAGGCCTCGGGGTTCTCGGCATTTTTATAATTGAAATGGCGCGCAGGTTGCATAAACGATTTCCCGAACACCAGCATCGTCTTTTGGGGCCGAGAGTATGGCTGCGATGGATTTTAATAGTCGGACTTTTGGTCGGCGTATTTTTGGAGATTTGGAATTTAATATAAAATTGAAATATGAAAATGCGGCAAAAAAGTTCCCGAATATCCGTCAGAAATAAACATCGTCGAGGGCTCAAACTTTCGCGTCACGCAGAGGCCGAATTCGGTCCGGGGCGTACCGACATAATTTTTTGTCCGGAAGGCCCGGAGGTTTACTATTACAAATCGTGGCGCCACGACTTGAGCAATTACCCGTATTTAAAGGAAACCAAGCCGCTTTACTTTAAACTCTGCCCGTTTCATCAAATGAAAAAAAATCGCCAATGGGAAGGCGAAGTCAGGATTTCGGATGTTCCCGAAAAATATCGTGCGCAGGTTTTGCAAACGGCTGAAAATGTCTCCCGCGAGGCCTATCGGCGGGGTCCGATGCACCGGATTTTAAATATTAAATCCGCTAAAAAAGAAATTATAATTTATACTTCTGAAAACCAGCTGGCCCAAAAAATCGCGCGTAAAATCAGCGAGTCGTTCAAAAATAATTTTTCGCATCCCAAAATATCGCGCGGCCGCGGGTCCGACGCGATTTTGATTGTAATAGAGTGGGGGGAATAGGGCCTGGTCTCAACACGATGTTTAAAACAAAAACCCGGAAAACTTCCGGGCAGCTTTGTTTTATATACGATCTTGCGTCTCTCGTGCTTTTTCACGCATTTTTTCCGACAAGTTTTGAAGAGGCAGATTTTTGATATAGTGTTTATATTCGGGACTTAGTTCGTCACTAGAATTTATGACAACCTCAGCAAGAGCGTCTAGTATTTCTTGTGAAAACATCTTCGCACACAATGCGATAAGGTAAAAAGCGGTATTATACCCCCCGCCTTTGATAACCATTTTTGCAAGACGATTCTTTAACTCTCTATTTACAAGAAACGAGGAGGTTAGTAAAAAATAGTATGCAAAATACGCATTGTTAAATTCAATTATAATTTTTGCGGCACCATTTGCGCCAGCCTCACTCTTTAGTTTATCAAAAACATCCTTTGCGCTAGCCTCACTCTTTAGTTTATCAAAAACATCCTCTAAGCGCTTTTTTTCTTCAACAGCCCTTGCTGTTGAGGGATAGTTGTTTTTCTTTAAAAAGTCAAAAAACGGAAGTCGGCCTTTTGTCTCTTCTTCAACGTGGTTCATTTTCATTGCTACGCGCCCTCCATTAAGGAATCAAACTCTGCGTCTAGTATAACTTTGTCTGTCCGAAATATCAATCTTTATTGCTGGAATAATTTTATTTATAACTGGTGGCTGGACAGTTGTCGTCTACAACGAATTCTAATAGATATTTTTTAGCTTTAGCTCGCCTTCGCGAGTCCTTTCTTTTACTTATTAGGTAATTTATTAATTTTTTCAACTACGATATATCGTAGTTGAAATCAATTTATAAAACCTCTTTCAATTTTTTGAAGTCGGCGTCAAGAGATTTGCGGGTGTCGGGGTTGTATAAAGAGGCGGCTGGGTGGTACATCGGCATTATTTTCACTTTTCCGTAAGAGGTGTTCGCGTCAAATATTTTGCCGTGGATTTTGCTTATCGTTTCGCTATTATTTACTCCAAATTTCTCCAAAATATAGAACATTGAGAAACGCCCAAGGGGAATAAGGATTTTTGGCCGTATTATGTCAATTTGGCGGTCAAGAAACGGGGCGTAAGCCGTAATTTCTTCTGGCTCGGGGTCGCGGTTTTCCGGCGGACGGTCTTTGACAATGTTTGTGATATAGACATTTTTTCGTTCAATTCCTATTGAAGTCAGAAGTTCATCAAGAACGCGCCCAGCTTGTCCGCAAAAAGGACGCCCTGTAAGCGCCTCGTTTTTTCCCGGCGCTTCTCCCACGAACATAATTTTGGCGTTATGCGAGCCCTCGCCTATGACCGGCAGATTTTTTTGGCTTGTCCTGTATTCATATAAAGGCGAGCCCTTGAACGCGACAATCTCGTCGCGAATTTTTTTCATTGCCTTGTATCGTTCGTCTTTGTTATCCGGCATAGACGCATTATATCAGAAGAAAAACTTATCCACACCCCGCATTTGCGCATTTTCAAAAAGGATTTATTCTTAAATCAGATAGGCATTCAAAAGTTGCGTAAGATTAAAAGAGGTATTCACCTTTCGCTTCAATAAGCATAAAATAATTTTGGTGAAAAATTTTCTTTCGCTCTTGCGCGACCGCCAACGGTCATTAAAAAATAATTTCTAACCAAAAAGCACAAGGCCCTACCCTCGCGGTGGGGTCTGTTTGTTTTTTTGCGTTATTTATATTTTCAAAATTCATTTTTTTTCGACTTATTTCGCAAATCCGGAAATTTATTTTAGGGTACGCTTGAATTTCCAGCGAAATTCAAGCTCCGTCCTCGGCGCTTTGTTTTTAAGTTTATTTGCCGATTATAACTTAAAAACACCCTGCAAAGCGCCTGCGGAGCCCCTAAAACAAACCTCCGGATTTACTCAACCACAGTAAAAAGCGAGGCGGGTTCCAGCGCGACAAACAGGCGAGGGGCTGTTGTTCTGAAAATCGTTTCGGAACCCGAGCGGGCATGGTTTTCGCCGAAGGCGAAAGAGCGAGGGTGAGAACCGAGCAGTGATTTCCTCGCCGGGGAAATCAACTGCGTATTTTCAGAATAATTGCCCCGAGCAAGTCGCGACGAAACCCGCCGAGCCATAAAATCGTCTGCAAAGTCGAACGACACAAAAAATGAATTTTGCAGTCAATTTTTGTTATAATAACTTTAATGAATCAAGAACTCGCGAAGATATTTTTTGAGATGGCGGAACTCTTGGAAATGAAAGAGGTGCCGTTTAAGCCGCGCGCTTTTGAAAAAGCGGCCCATTCCATTGAGGCGCTGGATGAAGATGTGGGGGATATTTATAAAAAAGGGGGAATCGGGGCGCTGGAAGATATTTCGGGAGTGGGTAGGGGCATTGCCGAGCGTATTGAGGAATTTTTAAAGACCGGCCGCATTAAGGACTACGCGCGCCTTAAAAAAGAAATGCCGGTAGATGTGTCCGGGCTTACGGCCATTGAAGGCGTCGGGCCGAAAATAATCGGAACCTTGTATAAAAAACTTAAGATAAAAAATATCAAAGATTTAGAAAAGGCGGCCAAAGGGGGGAAATTACGCGATCTGCCGCGTTTCGGCGAAAAATTAGAGCAAAAAATTTTAAAGGGCATTGAATTTCAGAAAAGCTCCGGGGGGCGGATGAATATCGGAGAAGCTATGCCGATTGCCAGAAAAATTATTAACGAGCTTAGAAAAGTTCCGGGAGTGGAAAAAGTTGAAACCGCCGGCTCTTTACGCAGGTGGCAGGA
>CAZNNT010000012.1:15411-17542 GCA_964574495.1 uncultured Candidatus Saccharibacteria bacterium | reverse complement strand
TTTTTGGCCATATCTTCAAAGCCCGAACTGGTCATGGAAAAATTCGTTTCAATGCCCGAAGTCGCGAGCGTCTATGCTAGGGGCGAAACAAAATCAATGGTTCGCCTGCGTTCTGGGATTGACGCGGACCTGCGTGTTTTGCCGCACGAATCTTTCGGCGCGGCCTTACAGTATTTTACCGGCTCCAAAGACCATAATGTGGCTTTAAGGAAAATCGCGATTAAGAAAGGATATAAATTAAACGAATACGGACTTTTTAAGGGTAAAAAACTGGTTGAGGGGTATGATGAAGAAAAAATATACGCGCGTCTCGGGCTCGATTGGATGCCGCCCGAAATGCGCGTTAATTCCGGTGAAATTGAGACAGCCCAAAGACATAAATTGCCGCGCCTTATTGAGTTAAAAGACATAAAGGGCGATTTGCAGACGCAGACCGATTGGTCTGACGGCGCAAATTCAATTGAAGAGATGGCCGAATATGCCAAGAGCCGTGGATACGAATACATCGGAATAACCGACCACACTAAAAGTTTAGCGATGACCGGAGGCGCTGACGACAAAAAACTTTTGCGCCAGATCGCGCATATAGAAAAATTAAATAAAAAAATGTCGGGCATCAAAATTTTAAGCGGGGCCGAAGTCAATATTTTGCGTGACGGCTCGCTTGATATTTCTGATGCTGTTTTGGCTAAACTAGATTTTGCGGGAGGCGCGATTCACACGGCTTTCAAACTTTCGGAGGAAGAGCAAACCGAACGGCTGATTAAAGCCATGCAGAACCCGAATATAGACATCATTTTTCACCCGACCACTCGCGTACCCATGCGTCGGGAACCGATAAAACTTGATTTTGATAAAATTTTCAAAGTTGCCGTCGAAACAGGCACAATTCTTGAAATAGACGGGCATCCTTGGCGTCTTGATTTGCACGATGTTTTGATACGTGAAGCCAAAAAGTACGGCATCCAATTTATGATAAATACGGACGCGCACTCTTTGGGCGATATGAATTATATGGAATACGGCGTCGCGCAAGCCCGCCGAGGGTGGGCGGAAAAAAAGGATATAATAAATACTCTCCCGCTTAAAAACTTACTTGAATTATTAAAAAAACCGAAAACAAAAAGATTTAAAAGATAAAGCCGTGGTATTTTGAATGGCGGAAGAAATATAAGAGATGTCATGGGGCGTAGGGAATAAAAAAAGCACCCAGAGACCCACTCTCTTGGTGCTGTGTAAGCTCCCGTTTGGGGAAATGCATTTAGGTGGCAGCGCTATGGGGTTGGTCCAGCACTGGCTTTATAGCTATCCACCGCCTGCATCAGCTTATGGACACATTATAGCAAATCCATAGAATTTGTCAATAGCTGAAAAAATAACTTAAAATAAGGACAAAACGGCATTGATAAATTCGTGTGGTATTTACAGAAGTCAATAAGCAATAGAGATGCCATATGACGCATGGATAAATACATTTAAAATTATATTATGACAGGTGACAACAAAAACCCGCCGAAGAGGTCGGAAATCAAGCCGGGGGACGCGGTCTGGATTATTGAGAAGGAAAATTACGGGACGGATAATTATAAGCAGGGAATTGTTAAGGAGCTTCTAACTTCCAAAGAAAATCATCCGCGCGGGGTAAAGGTGCGTCTGACCGACGGCTCCGTGGGACGAGTGCAATGGCTGATGGAAAATTAAAATAAATAGCATTTTCTAATTCGATCGAATAGTTGAATATGGCGGAAATAAGATTAAACAGGAAATTTTTTGAGAGGCCGACGGTGGAAGTGGCCAAAAATTTGCTTGGGCAAGTTTTGGTTCGTAAAATCGGCCCGCCCTCCGCCAAAGGCTACGGCGGACACAGCAAAAAAGAGATTCGGGGCGTTATTTGCGAAACGGAAGCGTATGTCGGCCAAAATGATAAGGCCTGCCACGCCTCTCGCGGACGCACGCCAAGATCAGAAGTTCTTTTCTGGGAGGCGGGCAGAGCGTATGTTTATTTAATTTACGGAATGCATTACTGCTTTAATGTCGTGACCGAGAAAAAGGACTTTCCTTCGGCGGTTTTGATTCGCGGAGTGATTCCCTTTGGCGGTACGGAAAAGATTTTTGGTCCGGGGAGGGTCTG
>CAZNNT010000012.1:0-15297 GCA_964574495.1 uncultured Candidatus Saccharibacteria bacterium | reverse complement strand
TGGGCAAGATTTAATCGGTAATAAAAAACTCTGGTTTGAGCGAGGTCCAAAAATTTTAGGAGCAAAAATAAAAAATCCTTCGACTGCGCTCAGGATTAAAAAAGCCCCGCGTGTCGGGGTGGACTACGCTGGAGCGTGGGCGAAAAAACCCTGGCGATTTTTGCTCGTCTCTTAACCAAAAAACCAGCTAACAACATTCTAACATTCTGCAGAATGTTAGTTTAACTAAAGTCGGCGGGAAAAAATTTGTTTTGCGTCTCAAGGGTCCGGAGTGGGGCGAGCCGACAAAAGGGATTTTGGACGAATCATAAAACAGTAGAAATGTCACGGAAGATAGTGTTAAGAAAAAGGAGCGATCTTTTAATCGCTCCCGACGTTTTTTATTTTCATGCGCCAAGCATACAGGTTTTGGACAATATATGCGCCGAATAAGAAAAATCCTACAAATATTACGCCCCATAATCGTCCCGAGATTATACCAATGACAATGCCAAGAAGGATCGCGCCTATTGTAATTTCAGCAGCGGCTCGTTTGCTTTTTTCCATCCAAATTTCAAAAAGCCAGCACTGATGCTCTCTATGTATACCCCTCTCCGTATTATCAAGATACGCGCTTTTTGTTTTTGTATCCGCTCTAAATGGCCATAACCAGTTTATAGTTGGAATATCATGCAAGAAATGCCAGAGAACACAAATGGTCGCCACAACGCTCCAAAATAAACCGCCGATTACCGCGCTTAAGCCAAAAGTTGCCGGCAGAATAAAAAGAGGCCTATGCAGTAATGTTTTATGAGGATCTACGTATAGCCCATTCTTTTTTAGATAGATCATGGGGACGACAAAATCAGGAATGAGCGCGAAAATTCCGCCTAAAAAATAGTGATAAATCTGGACTTGATAGCCTGTCAAGAGCGAAGACAGAAATACAAGAAATGTCCCTGCGCTGAAATCCAGAAAAGCCGCGAGCATATTGGCGATCAGCCAAAATATTTTCAATTTAGGTTCCTCCTCCGGCAATAGACAGAGCCGAACACCCCATTTATAAATAGCATAAAATTTTATAATCGTCAATCGTTTTTACTTTCAAAGCGCGACAATATATACTTTAAATCATGATTCTTTTTTACTGGATTTTGGGAGCGAGTCTTTTGTCAAGTTTGATATCGCTTGTGGGGCGGTCTGTCGCTTTTTTGGGCGAGGCAAAATTCAGGCACTATATTCAATACGCCATTAGTCTGGCGGTCGGAGTTTTGCTGGGCGTTGTTTTTCTTGATGTTTTGCCGGAGGCTCTTGAAATGAGCGGGGAGCCCCGCGGGGTGCTTTTATGGGTCCTTGGAGGGTTTGTTTTTTTCTTTATTCTTGAGCGCCTGCTTTTGGTTTATCATTGTCACGAAGGTCAATGTCCGGTTCATGTTTTTGGTTATCTATCGCTTTTGGGGGACGCCATTCACAACTTTATTGACGGAATAATTATCGCGCTTGCTTTTTTTGTTGATATTAAATTGGGCATTTTAACCGCCCTAGCGGTGGTTTTGCATGAAATTCCTCAGGAGATGAGCGATTTTCTGGTTTTGCTTCATGCCGGATTCAGCCGTGCCCGCGCCATGTTTTACAATTTTTTAATCGCGCTTACCGCCGTTTTGGGCGCGGTTTTAACCTATATTTTTTCTGACGCGATTCAGGGGTTTATCGCGCCGGCTTTGGCTATTGTTGCCGGAAATTTTTTATATATTGCCGCCGTGGATTTGGTGCCCGAACTTCACGAGGCCGAACACAGCCGAAAAAAAACCGCCGTGCTTACGCAGTTTTTATTTATAGTTTTCGGAATTTTAATTATCTGGTTTGCCGGTTTGTTTTTAGAGCCTAATTAGAAAAAATTGTTTTCTAACAGCGAGCATTAAGCCGAGATCGCCTCTTCAATCACTTTTTTAAACACTTCGGGATGATGCTCGGCGAGTTCAGCCAGCATTTTGCGGTCAAGTTCAATTTTTGCCCGTTTTAGCGCGTCTATAAATTTGGAATAACTGATTCCGTTTTGGCGGGAAGCGGCGTTAATTTTTATCTGCCAGAGCCGTCTAAAGTCGCCTTTCTTTTTCCTTCTGTCGGCCGTTGCGCGGGTCCAAGCGTGCAAAAGCCGCTCGCGGGCCGCGCGTTCTTTTGATTTCGCGCCCCACTTATAACCTTTAGCGTAGCGCAGGATTTTACGTCTCCTTTTTAGCGATATTTTTCCTCGTTTAACTCTGGTCATATTAATGAAAAGCCAACCTAATTAAGCATACGGCAGATATTTGCCCAATTCTTTTTTTGATATATTGAACTTGGCAAGCCGTTTGGCGTCCAGTTTGAAGCCGCGCGATTTTCTTGAACGAAAGTGATTTTGGCCCGGGTTTCTTTTTAACACTTTGCCGGCTTTCGTGGTTTTCAGCCGTTTGGCGAATGATTTATTTGTTTTGCTTGTTATCATTTTTTCTTTCCACTATGATATGCGGGCCTCTCGGACCTCTTTTTGGTCCCTCGACTATTTGATGTTCCATTGTAATGTAATTCAAAATTCTAGTCAAGCGCCCGTTTAAAAATTTTTGGTCGAGATATTTTTCCCTACCCCTTAAAAGCATATCTATTTTCAGCCGGTCGCCGTCCTTTAAAAAATCAGACGCTTTTTTGGCCTTCATTTCCAAATCGTGCTCCGAAGTGCCCAGCCCCACTCTTATTTCCCTGGTTTCGGACTGGTGGATTTTTTTGGAATTTTTGGATTTACGCTCTTCTTCGTAGCGGTATTTGCCGTAATCCATTATTTTGGCCACCGGCGGATTGGCTGTCGGCGCGATTTCTATCAAATCCAAACCCGCTTCTTTGGCTTTAAGCAGGGCTTCTTCCGTTTTAAGGATATCCAGATTTTTTCCGTCCGGGCCTATAACCCTCAATTCCGGAGCCGTTATTTGATTGTTTATTCTTATTTTTTTTGCCAGATGATTTATTATAACTTGGAAGATTTTTTAATGCAATTATTGCGGGTTTTAAATTTTACTTATATAAATAAAATATATGGCATATCTGCCTCCGCCGTGGAAAATAAAAGTTGTGGAGCCGGCTGTCTTGATTTCGCGTCGAACCCGCGAGGAGGCGATTAAAAAAGTCGGTTTTAACACATTTTTACTGAAGTCCAGGGATGTTTTTATTGACCTTTTGACCGATTCAGGAACTTCGGCGATGTCCGACAATCAATGGGCCGGATTGATGCTGGGGGATGAGGCCTACGCCGGATCGGAGAATTTCTATAATTTTGCGAGTGCCGTAAAAGATGTTTACGGTTTTTCTTATGTCGTGCCCACTCATCAAGGCCGAGGAGCCGAGCACCTGATGGCAAAAGCTTTGATAAAAAAGGGACAATTTGTTCTTTCTAATATGTATTTTACGACTTCTCGCGAACATGTTGAACGCCAGGGCGGCGCTTGGAAAGATTGCGTTATAGAAGAGGCCTATGACCCGCAAAAAGCCAAGCCGTTTAAAGGAAACTTTGATATTAAAAAAACCGCGGGCCTTATAAAGAGATTCGGCAAAAGTAAAATCGCCTTTGTGCGCGTTGAAGCCAATTGTAATATGGCCGGAGGTCAGCCGGTTTCAATGAAAAATTTGGAAGATTTGCGCGCGTTAACCCAAAAATATGAAGTGCCTTTAATTATGGACGCGACACGCGCCGCGGAGAACGCCTATTTTATAAAAACGCGCGAAAAAGGACGGGAAAATGTTTCGGTTAAGAAAATTCTGAAAGATATGATGGGACTCACGGACGGAATCACCGTCAGTTCTAAAAAAGATAATCTGGTGAATATCGGCGGATTTTTGGCGACTCGCGACAAAAAAGTTTTTGAGGAAACGCGTTCTTTGGTTGTTGTTTATGAAGGTCTGCATACTTATGGCGGAATGTCCGGCAGAGATATGGAGGCGTTGGCCCGCGGCATTAGAGAGATGGTTGACGGCGACGATTATATTGAGCATCGCGTAAAGCAAGTTGAATGGTTTGGCGGGATTTTGAAAGACGCCGGCGTGCCGATAGTTTTGCCTGTCGGAGGGCACGGGGTTTATTTGGATGCCAAAAAATTTTTAAATCACCTGCCTCAAAATCAATATCCCGCGCAATCTTTGGCAGCCGCGATTTATGAAGAATGCGGCGCGCGTTCAATGGAGCGGGGTTTGGTTTCGGCGGGTCGAGATGCCAAAACCGGCCATGAACACGGATCAAAATTAGAGTTGGTAAGATTAACCGTTCCTCGCCGGGTCTATACCAACGACCATCTGGGATATGTCGCGGAGAATATAATTAATCTCTTCAAAAAAAGAAAAACCGCGCGCGGATTAAAAATGGTTTATGAACCGAAGCAGTTAAGATTTTTCCAGGCGAAGTTTAAAAGAATATAAAATGGATGTGGATAAGCGGGTTGACTAATTTATTCGAGCCCTTATAATTTCACTAATTAACAATAATTTTAAAAACTTATGTCGACATCGAACAAAAAATATTTAATTATCGGCGCGCTTGCGGTTTTTTTGACCGGAACTCTTATAGTGTCAGCCAACCATTCATGGGGCGGATATCATTGGGGCAGAACCGCCAATCCTTTTACGCTTGAGTTGGGAAGCAATGTTTCTGAAAAGTGGCTTGAACATTTGAATACGACTGCCGCCGATTGGAGCTTATCAGCCGTTCTTGATACGGTGGTTGGCGCGGGAAAAACCAAGCCAAGAAATTGCAGAGCAACTGACGGCAGAGTTGAGGTTTGCAGCGCCTCTTACGGATTTAATGGCTGGCTTGGAATCGCCCAAATTTGGATTTCTGGAGACCATATTGTAAAAGGCGCAACTAAAGTCAACGACACTTATTTTGACATGCCGGATTATAACAAGCCGGAATGGAGGAATTTGGTGATGTGCCAGGAGGTTGGGCACACATTGGGTCTTGCTCATCAAGACGAGGCGTTTGATAACCCGAATCTTGGCACCTGTATGGATTACACAAACGACCCCTTAACCAACCAGCATCCGAATCAGCATGATTATGACCAACTCGAGGCAATTTACGCGCATTTGGATAGTGTTCAGACCGTCGGTTCTTCCGATGGCGGAAGCGGGCCGGGAAAAGGCAACGGCAAGGGGAATAAATTAGGCGCCGGTATTGATTTAGATAATCCTTTAGAGTGGGGGCGGGCTGTTAAAAAAGACGCACAGGGAAAAAATTCGCTCTTCGTTCGCGACTTGGGCCGAGGCGAGAAGGTTTTCACCTTTGTCATTTGGGCGCGCTAGGACTCTTATTTTAAGCCATATTCAAACAGTCGGCTTTTCGTTATGATGAATAAAGAAAGCCGTAAGGCAGGAGGCGGTTTACATGAAACTCGCGCGTTGTTTGATAGTAGCTGGCGTTGCGGTTTTTTTGTCCGCGGGCTCGGCGCAAGCCAGCGAAAAGCCGGAATTTTCTTTTTCATTTCTCGGTTTCCATAAAAAACTTGAAAAATACCGCCCAAAGATTGAAAAATTAAGCCGATATTATGGGATTGACCCCGATCTCGCCTTAGCCATAGCCATGTATGAATCCGGAGGAAACGAGGGGCTGGTGTCGCATGCCGGAGCGAGGGGCATTATGCAGGTTATGCCTTCCACGAAAGACAGCATGCAGCTTGATGACGACATTGAAGCCGGCATAAAGTATCTTTCGCGTCTTAAAAAAATTTTTGGCGACCAATCCTCAAAAATAATCGCGGCTTATAACGGAGGCCCGGGAGCGGTTAGGCGCGACCGATTGCGTCTTGAAACCATTCAATATCTGCAAGGCGTTTCAATGTATCACCACCTGCTTAAACAATATAGGAAAGAAATTGATAAAGAGGCCGCGGATTTGAAAATCGTTGAAATTAAAAATGAAACCTGGCTGGACGTTTCCATCCGTTTTCGCGTCTCCATTTTGGAACTTCGGATGTATAATCCTTTTTTGGCTCATCGCGGAGAGTTAAAGATGGGCGCGCGAGTGGTGGCGCCGAAAATATCGCGCCTCGGAATTAAAAAAGAAAATAACGAATTGATTTACATCGCGCGCTTGGGAGACGAACAGCATCTTTTGGCGAATGTTTTTGATGTTTCTTACGATGAATTTCGTAAGCGTAACCATCTTTTTCTTTATGGCGCGGTCTACCCCGGCATCGTGATACGGGCGATAGCGCGGGAATATCTTTTAAGCGGATGGCCCATAAACAATAAAAAGTAAAAATCCCCCGAGCGCTCGGGGGATTTTTGTATGAGAAATTCTGAAAATAGCGCGAACCCATTTTGAGAAAAATTCCCGATCGCTCCGCCGCGCCGATGACAATTTCAAGTTTTTCTGATTTGGCGGCAAATTCTTTAGCACTTTTACAAAAAGAAATAGCCCCCCCGGATTTCTCCTTGGGGGGGGCATGAGTGCAAGACGAGAGCTACTTCTTCGCCGTGGCGGGCCGCAGCTCCTACCATTGATTCCTATATCCTTGAGGGTAAGACCCCCTTTTGGACTTCTCTATCCAGTTAGTAGCACGCATCCTCACTATCGAGTTTGGATTGAATTCGCTGGAGTCGCTCCTGTTCGGAGATACGATTCTCGAGAAACGCTTGGGCCGAGGCTTTGTAACTTTTGGCCAGTAGCTCCTTCAGTTCTTCCTCGCTGGTTCCGATATCCTTGAGTGTAAGACCACCCTTTTGGACTTCCCCACGCAGGCACTCGAGATAGTATGAATCCTGACCATCGATTCCGGAGCGAAGATACCTGAGAAACTCACGGGCTTTATTCTTGTGGTTTTCCATAATATCGCCTCCTTTTCAATTTTTCTACTCACCATGAGTAGCGCGTTGAATGCCAATAATTTTGATACCCAAGGCGCTACCCACCTAAGCGGCAAAAGAAGAAGTGATTTCTCTCTCGTTTTTTCAAGGTACTAATCAGACTTGGAGTGTAATTCTTGAAGTTTTTCCAAAAACCTCGCTATTTTATTTTGACATCGATAGTGTAGCATATACTATAAAATTTATAAAGGGATAACAAAGGTACATTCAACTTTGAAGTGCAACACTCTCGAAAACAAAAAATGCCCCACCTTGATAAAGTATACTCGTTAGAACCCCTATTGTGTTCATTTAATCTTTTTTGTAAATTTTCTGTGGAGCCAACATAAAAACTATTATCCTTTTTGCTTTGTAAAATATAAACATAGTACATATTTAAATTATATTAGCCTCGCTTCGCTAAAGCTACGCAGGGCCACTGCTTCTTAAAACATAAAAATCATTATGAATGGCGGTTTATTACGTGCTTGCACTGCGTAGCTCGAACGCAGTGAGAGCGAAGCAGTGGAGATGGCGGGAATTGGCTGCAAATAAATTTTTCTTCCGAAAAATTTTTCGCAGCCCGCCCCTCGCGGTTTTGCTCGCCGATTGCTCGCAAAACATCGCTGCGGTCTTCAATTCCCGACGCGGGCGGCTATATCAAATGTCTGTTTCTGAAAGCAAAACCCGAGCCGTTTTTAAGGTATTTTTCAAATTGTATTGCTTTGATTTTGTCTTTAAAAGCGCAATACCAAATCAATCTGAATGGTTTTTTTGATGAGGAATATTTATTGGAACCCTTATTATGCGCATTAAATCGTTTTTGTAAATTTTCTGTGGAGCCAACATAAAAACTATTATCCTTTTTGCTTTGTAAAATATAAACATAGTACATATTTAAATTATATTAGCCTCGCTTCGCTAAAGCTACGCAGGGCCACTGCTTCTTAAAACATAAAAATCATTATGAATGGCGGTTTATTACGTGCTTGCACTGCGTAGCTCGAACGCAGTGAGAGCGAAGCAGTGGAGATGGCGGGAATTGAACCCGCGTCAGGAAATTTCGGGCAGAAACGTTTACAGGCGTAGTCCCGTCTTATTTTCGTTTCGCAACTGAAGACGGAACAAAACATTGCGAAACTTTACTTCTTTGAGTCGTTGCAAACCGAAGCTTGTTTGAAACCAAGCCCCATAATTTTACGCTCCAAGCTCTTTATGGGGCCTCAAGAGCCGGAACGGCTTACGCTAAATTAAGCGTAGGCGAGTGCTGGTTGATAGTTTGCACTTAGAACTGCCTAGCGGATTTGCGAGGTTGCTAGACACCCTCGGCATGAAGTTTTTTGCCTTCAAATCTCCTTCGAGGCCGATCATCCCCGCTTTTATTATATACACAAAACTTTGGAATTGTCAAGCTATATTAGTCCCTCTTTTTAGCGTATTTTCAACTATATTTTTTATAAGGTCGTTATAAGAAATGCCCGCGGCCTTCGCGGCATCGTCAAATTCTTCATCCTGGGTGATGTCCGGGTTCGGATTAACTTCCAAAATATACGGCCTCCTATTTTCGCTGACGCGTATGTCAATTCTGGCGTAGTCGCGGCAGCCGAGAAGCTGAAAGGCCTTCAGCGAAATTTTTTCAAGGCGATTTTTTAACGGCGTTTCAATTTCCGCCGGAAAGCGGGCGTAGACCTCCGTGCCGCTTTTCCACTTGGTGCGGTAATGGCATATTTTTGGTTCATTCGGCGCGAGCGCGCTGAAATCAACTTCGCCTATGTTTAGGACTCTTGGCGGAGCGTCAATTACGGCGACGGTAAATTCCCGTCCCTCAATAAATTCTTCCACTAAAGCCGGCTGCAAGAATTGTTCGTGAATAATCCGCACTCTTTCTTCCACTTCTTGCGGCGTTTTAACCACTGAATCCTTGGTTATGCCGAAACTGCCGTCTTCGCGGACGGGTTTGACGATAAATGGCGGAGTGATCGGTTCAAGATTCGGTTTTTCGCCGACAAGAACGGTTACCGACGGAGGAACAGGCAGGCCCGAGGTCCGCATAATTTGCTTACAGCGCATCTTATTTAACGAAAGCCCGAGAGAAATAGGCGGAGCTCCGGTGTAGGGCAGTTTTAATAATTCAAGCCAGCCGGCGACATACATTTCGGTTAAAGCTCCGTGCGGATGGTTATAAAGCGCTTCGCACAGATTAAAAACCAAATCGGGTTTTATTTCTTCAAGTATGGCCGTGGCTCTGGCGTTTGACCTGCGTAATCCCAGCGTGCGGGTATTGAAACCCATTTCTCTTAGAGCGTGCCTGACGGCTCTGACATCTCTGCGCTCGTTAAGCAAAGAATCGAAGTCGGCTTCGTCCGTTTCCTCGCGCGGTTTGCCATTGGCGGCGTTGTATAAAAGTAAACATGTTTTTCCTTCAGGTCTCACTATTTAATTTTAAAGTATCTGTTTTCTACTGAAAGGTGTGGATAACAATTTTGCGGCGTTTATTCTCTTTTCAGTTCCCTTTCAATCTTTCTTTTTGATTCCCGTTCTTTTATATGCTCGCGCTTGTCGTATTTTTTCTTTCCTCGCGCTATTCCGATTTCTATTTTCAGCACTCGTCCTTTGGCATAGATTTGTATCGGTATGACGGCAAGCCCTTTTTGCTCGGATTTTCCGGCTAAATAGTTTATTTCGCTCTTTTTTAAAAGAAGTTTTCGGGTTCGCTGCGGTTCGTATTCTTTTGGCGTGTTTGCCGCCTGATACGGCGGAATTTCCATTCCTATTATATAGGCCTCGCCTCCGCGGATTATTACGCGCGCGCCCAAAAGCGAGCCCTGTTTATTGCGCAGGGCTTTCACCTCAAATCCTCTTAATTCCAAACCGGCCTCAAATTTTTCAAGGATTTCATAATCAAAATACGCTTTTTTATTTTGCAATAGGTCCATCATAAAAGAATTATCGCATTTTTATCTATTTTACGATAGATTATAGGTAATGCTTCGCGGGAGAATAAAAAAAGAAATTGAAAAACTTGCGCCGAAAGGCGTCATTTTCTCTGTTTCGCGGCCGGAACGGAACGATTTCGGCGACTATTCGTCAAATGTGGCGATGATTGCGGCTAAGGCGGAGAAAAAGAATCCGCGCGAACTTGCCGCGGATTTTAAAAAGGAACTGGAGAAATCAGGTCTTTTTAAAAAAATTGAAATCGCGGGCTCCGGATTTTTGAATTTCTGGATTACGGACGGAAAGGTTGCGGAAAGTTTTGGGCAGTTATCAAAAATTAAAGGGTTGCCCAAACTCAATTTGGGCAAAAATAATAAAATTCAAATTGAATATGTTTCGGCTAATCCAACGGGCCCTCTTACGCTGGCTAATGGCCGGGGCGGTTTTTTAGGAGATGTTTTGGGCAATGTTCTGGAGCTCGCCGGTTTTAAACTTGAGCGGGAATATTATGTTAATGACACTGGAAATCAAATAATAATTTTGGGTAAATCAATACTTGCGTCAGCCGGACTGATTCCTCGCGAGGAAATATTTTATAAAGGGGACTATGTTAAGGACTGGGCAATAAAAAATAAAACCAAAGTTAAAAAGTTTAAAGATAATTTCTTAAAACTGGGTCAAGAAGCGGCAAAGGATTTTTTGAAGTCAATTAAAAATTCTCTGGAAAAAAAAGCAAAAATAAAATTTGACCGTTGGACTTCCGAAGACAAACACATCCGCAAGAGAAATTTTGTGGAAAAAGCGCGGGCGCTTTTTGACAAAAAAAAACTTATCTATAAAAAAGACGGCGCCGTGTGGCTGAAAACTACAAGTTTTGCCGACGATAAAGATAGGGTTCTTATAACTTCCGACGGCTTTCCGACATATTTTTTGGCAGATTCCGGCCATTATTTGGAAACTTTGTCACGAGGGTTCAAGAAAAAAATAAATATTTTGGGCCCCGATCACTACGGCTATGTGGCGCGTATTCAGGCGGTTGCCGAAATTGTGGGAATGGAGGAATCTGAAATTATTGTTACCCAAACCGTGCGGCTGATGAGGGGCGGAGAAGAATTTAAGATGTCCAAACGCAAAGGGACATTTGTGGAATTTGAAGAATTGATTACGGAAATTGGGTTGGATGCCTCTAGGTGGTTTTTTCTGGAACGCTCGGCCGATACCCACATGGACATTGATTTGGAATTTGCCAAAAAACAATCGGCGGAAAACCCTGTTTATTATGTCCAGTACGCGCACGCGCGCGCCGCTAGCATTTTAAGAAAAGCTCGCGCCGTGAGTCCTCGGCCTCCAGCTTCCGGCTTCCAGTCCCAAGAACTGAGTTTTATAAAAAAACTTCTTGAGGTTGCCGATGTTTTGGAAGACACGGCGAAAGATTATCAAGTTCAGCATCTGACCGCTTACGCCCATGAACTTGCGCAGGCGTTTTCGGCCTTTTACCGTGATGTCAAAGTTTTGGGCTCGGGCAAAGATGAATCGCGCCGGCTTTTCATAGTAAAGTCCGCCAAAAACATTCTCGGCTCGCTCTTGAAGCTTCTCGGCATCTCTGCTCCGGAAAAAATGTAAGTCCGCTTTAATTTAATGCGCGACGAACGGCAATATGGCCATTTGCCGCGCGCGTTTGATGGCGCGAGCGAGTTTGCGCTGATGCGTGGAACATACCGAGGTCTTGCGTCTCGGCATAATCTTGGCCTGCGGATTTAAAAACTTTTTCAGAACTTCGGCGTCCTTGTAATCCACCGATTTAATGTTTGAAGTGCAAAAATAGCACTGCTCTTTTTTTTCCATTTTTGCTTACGAGTTTAACGAATAATTGCAAAAATGAGAATCCGCCGAAGCCTTGGCGAAGGCGGATCTACATTTAATTTTAAAACGGTATTTCATCCGGATTAATATTTTCTTCGCCGTATTCAATGGTATCAAGTTCCGGCTGCGTTTCTTTCGGAGCAGCTTCCTGATTGCGGGGTCCGGCACTGCCTCCGCCCCCGCTTCTCGGCCCGAGCTGCATGCTCTCCGTTACAATCTCCGTGCGGTATTTTTTTTGGCCGTCCTTTCCCTCCCAGGAGCGATTTTGTATGCGTCCTTCCACCATAACCAGCGATCCCTTGTTCAAATATTGTTTGGCGATTTCCGCCAGCCGTCCGAAAGCCACGACATTATGAAACTGGGTGTCCTGCTGTTTTTGGCCTTCTTTATTGCTAAAGAAGCGGTTGGTGGCGACTCCGAATGAAGTTACGCTTTGGCCCGAAGGCAGCGCGCGCGATTCCGGGTCGCGGGTTAAGTTTCCTATTATAAAAATTTTATTGAGATTCATCGCGAATTTATTTAGTTTATAATTTAACCACCGAGTATTTCTTCCAGTTTTTTATCAATTTCGGCAATGCTGGTTTTTTCTTCCGGAGGGGATTTAATTATTCTTTTGCGGTAGGGCCTGGCCGCCTCCGTCTTGCCGGCTTTAATGACGGAGAAACGCAGGATTTTTTCATCATTCTTGATTTTTTCCTTAATGGCGGAAATATTTTCGGGTTTGGCCATAAATTTCATAAAGCCCCACCATCCCTCAACCTCTTTTTTGACGGGGTAGCTTAAAATTTTTCTTGAAGGTTGGGTTTGGCTCGCGATTATGCCGCGCTCTTTTTCTATAATTTCACTTATGAAAGTCGCCCGTTCCAAAGCCGCCTGTTCGTCATTGGCTTTCGCGAGATAAGATATTTCATATAATTTCGGCTCGCTTTCTTTTTCCATTGAATAAAAGAATATCATGCCCTGAGCTCTGACGCAAGGCCTATTTACCCACCAAAAATTCAACCACGTCGCCGTCCTGCATAATATAGTCCTTGCCTTCCGTTCGGATGAATCCGCGGCTCGCGGCATCAGCCAAAGATTTGGCCGCGACCAGTTTTTTCCAATCTATAACCCGCGCTCTTATGAAGTTTTTTTCAAAATCGGAATGGATGGCGCCCGCGGCCTCTCTGGCTTTTGTTCCTCTTTTTATCGTCCATGCCCTGGATTCTTTTTCGCCGATAGTTAAAAAAGATATCAAGTCCAGCGTTTCGTAGCCGGTTTTTATTATTTTTTCAAGTCCCTCGCCTGAAATCGCGGAAAAATATACGACTGGCCTTCCGCGGTGGGTCTTGGGGCGTTCGTCTTTTTGCGCGAGCTTTGGCGAGTCGCTGTTAAAGGCGTAAATTTTTGGTTTTAAAGAAAGCAAGTTGAGCTCCCGGAGCAATTCGGATATTTTTTCATTTTGGGAATCTTTTTCCGGAATTTTTAAATCCGCGCCGGACGAAATTTTTTCTTTGAGCGCCGCCAGAAAAGAAAATTCTTCTTTTTTGGCCGGGTCTTTTTTCACGGAGCCAATTTTTTTATCAAGCGTTTCGAGGTCCTTTAGACGAAGCTCGGTCTCAACCGTTTCGGCGTCCTCATTGGGGTCTTTTGAATGTTCTCTGGAAATTTCCGGATCGTCAAAGTCGCGCACCACCTCCAGTATTATGGAAGCGTTTTTAATATGATTTAGAAATTGATTTCCAAGGCCTTCTCCGACTGATGCGCCTTTGACCAGTCCCGCGATATCAACGAAAGTTATGGCGGTTGGCGTAATCGGAGGGGGGTTTTCGGGGTTGAACCACTGGGCAAGTTTTTCCAAACGATCGTCCGGCACGCTGACCACGCCGACATTGGGCTCAATTGTCGCGAAAGGGTAATTGGCCACGAGCGCTTGCTCGCGTTTTAATAGCGCGTTAAAAAGCGATGATTTGCCGACATTCGGCAAGCCGATGATGCCCACAGTTAAAGCCATAGAGAAATGTTAAAATATAAAGATGCGTAATATCAAGTCGGAAATTTTCAAAGAATACGATATCCGCGGGAAATACCCCGATGAAATTGATGAGGGCGCGGTCTATAAAATCGGCGCGGCGTTTTCGGAATATCTGGGACGCAAAAAGATTTTCGGAAATATCGTAGTTGGCCGCGACGCACGTCTTTCGTCGCCGGAATTATTTGAGGCCTTTAGCCGGGGGATTTTGGACCGGGGCAGGGACGTTATTGATATTGGACTTGTTTCAACTCCTCTTTTTTATTTCGCCGTGAATTCATCGGGCGTCGCGGGCGGGGCAATGGTTAGCGCATCTCACAATCCCAAAGAATATAACGGCTTAAAACTTGTGCGCGAGGGCGGATGGCCGGTCTATAAAAAAGACGGCCTGCCCGAAATTGAAATACTGGCTGGTTCCGAAATGCCTCGGAAAATAGGCGCGGGAAAAATTACAAAAAAAGATTTTGTCCGCGGTTATCTGGATTTCCTGAAAAAATATACGGACGTTGAACGTCCGTTAAAAATAGTTGTTGACGCGTCAAACGGTTCGGCTGGACTCGTTTTGGAAAAGTTTTTGGACGAATCAGGCATTTCTGCCGAAAAATTATTTTTTGAGCCCGACGGAAATTTCCCAAACCACTCGCCAAACCCGCTTTTACCCGAAGCAAGAAAAACGATTGAAGAAAAAGTTAAAACGACCGGCTCCGATCTGGGATTTATTTTAGATGCCGATGGCGACAGGGTGTTTTTTATAAACGAAAAAGGAGAAACGGTTGAATCAAACCACATATACGCCTACGCGCTCGATAATCTTTTGGAGAGTGGCGAATTATGTCTGGGCACGGCATCAGTTTCAAAAATTATAGAGGATGTCGCCAAAAATAAAGGCGCTCGTTTTGAGCGCGTTCCCGTGGGGCACGCGAATATAAAGTCCGCTATGCGCCTTAAAAACGCTCGTTTCGGCGGAGAACTCTCGGGACATTTTTATTTTCGTGATTTTTATTATTCCGATTCGGCTCTTTTGATGGCGGCGCATATTTTGTCTCTGGCTTCCAAAACCGATAAGTCATTTTCTGAAACCCTTAAACCTTATATGCGGTATTTTCACTCCGGCGAATTAAACTTTGAAACCAAAAATCCGGCCGAGGCGATTGAAAGGTTAAAAAAAGAATATTCGGGCGGTAAGCAGTCATTTCTTGACGGTCTGACGGTTGAATATCCAAAATGGTGGTTCAACATCCGCGCCTCAAAAACCGAACCCCTCATCCGTCTAGTTGTTGAAGCCGAAAGCAAAGAACTGATGGAGGAGAAAATAAGAGAATTGATAGAGTCAATCTTATAATGTACAATACTCATCGGAGTTTGGCTTTTGATTTCTCTCCGGCCTAGATGCCAAAGGAGGCGAGTATGTCTCAAACACAGAAGTTTTTTCTGATGGGGGTTGTCGCTTTTTGGGGTGCTCTGATTTACGCTGTTGGCTGGGGTCTTGTCAGCTACTTGGCAAATGTTCCTCACGCCTACGAAGTGGCAATCGGCTCTTTTTCAATAACAGTTAACCGCTGGTTTGACGTCTTTTTGTTCCCACTCTATCTGAACCTCATTTTATCCGTTTATCTCTGGTTGTTTCCTGTTTTAAAAAAATATAG
>CAZNNT010000011.1:12974-24010 GCA_964574495.1 uncultured Candidatus Saccharibacteria bacterium | reverse complement strand
CCATGATGAGTTCACAACCATAAACCGTCTCAAGGCGCTTTTTTATGTAAGGAGGAAGCAGAAAGGCCGCTTGATGGATTTCAGGACTGTAATAGATTGTGTCCAGATTTCTCGCTTCAAAGCGCGATTTAATTTCTGAAAAATCCAAGTTTTGGGCCAAAGCTCCGGACTTAACCGCGATTACGAACCCGAAAAGTCCGCCCCAGTAAATTGGGATAGAAGAAATATAAAGCGACGCCTCGCCGAAAATGCTTTGGATGCACCGGAAGTTTGACGGCGCTTCATCCGGCTGGAACTGCAGAGATCCGACTTGGCGCGCCACGATTCCGCCCGGCTTCAAGACGCGATAAACATTTCTGATAAATCTGGCGTTAAAAAGGGGTGTGGACGGTCCTCCGGGATCGGTAGAGTCAATCAAAACAAAATCGTAATGGTTATTGGGAACATTTTTCACAAATTCGGCGCCGTCTTCGGAATGAACATGGAGCCGGGAATTTTTTTCCGCGCCTCCGGTGAATTTGGACATATGCTCAAGCGTAAGCTCTCCGACACGCCTATCAATATCAACCAAATCAAGATGTTCTACTGAAAGATGTTTAAAAACTTCACGGGCGATTTCGTAGTCCCCTCCGCCTATAATCAAACCTCTTTGCGGATTCGGATGCGATATCAAAGGAACATGAGCCAGCATTTCGCCATATGGAGCGCTAAACTCCAGCACGGACGATGTCTGGACAATGCCATCAAGAACGAGAATCATACCCAACCGCGTCGTGTCAAAAATTTGAATATACTGGAAAGGACTTTTTTCCTCCGTTAAAACTTTATTCACCTTAACCGCGTATTCGGCATTTCCGTGCAAATTTTCAATGAACCAAAGTTCGTCCCGTTTTTTTCCGTAGTTGATTAGGGGCATTTTTCTCCTCCTTACAAAAATGAAACAACCGCTTAAAAGTATAGCATGAAATGACAGCGACGCAAGAGGATTTACCCCTGAACGCGGGTTCTTTCCTTATATTTCTTTATTTCGCTTAAAATTTCGCTTTTAACTTCGTCAACGGCGGCGCGCAAACTCTCGGCTAAACTCTCGGCTCTTATCATGCTTTTTATGCCGGGCAAATCCAATTGCGCCTCACATCGCCATATTTTTCCTTTACTATGATGTTTGGTGGTGCGCCCCAGTTCAATATCAAAAAACAAGTCGGCTTTTTTATCAATCCCGGATATTAATTTTTCAATCGGCATAACCAGTTTTTTTCCGCCAATATTTCAATTGACGACGTCAAATCAATATTTTTGGTTTTTAAATTCACGCGCATAATAATATTTTATTAAGAAAACGCCCCGATGTCCATCGGAGCGTTTTCTTCGGCCGCTAACGGCGGCGTTTCTTGGCTTTTTTGGCCTTTTTTCCTTTCTTGGCCGCCTTTCTTTTCTTTTTCTTAGCCATTTTTTTTATTAAATTATTCACAACCCTTCTTTAGCAAAGCTACGAAGGGCAAAACAACAAACATCGACCGCGTTATGTTCATTGTTTTCTAACAACTGCAGAGCGTAAAAAATTATAAAAATTTTTTACATCTACTTGTGCAAAGTGCTTCTGATTTAATTATCGCAATTTAAAAAACGATTTACAATAAAAAATTTACGAAACTGTGGATAACTCCGACGCTTTAAAAAAAATAACGAGTTTGAAAAAAATCATTCGTGTTTCTTCGGATGTTTTATGTCTTCAATTTCTTTTTTAACTTCTTGCTCAATGTCTCTTAAATCCTCTTCCAGAACTTCTTCGGCCCCCTCGCCTTTTTTCTTCATTGATTTCGGCGACTTGCTGTCGGCCAGATGCCGGATATAACGGCGAAACCCTGTTTTTATATTGTCAAAAGAACTATGCAGAGCTTCTTCCGCTTCGGAAATCTCCGCGCCCTGTCTTTTTTGCCACCGCCTGAACTTCCACCAGCCATAAGTTATCGTGAAAACCGCAAATAAAAGCAGGGATAATAAAGTAACAATGATGCTTGTGTAGTTGAGGGCCACATTGCCTATACGGAAAAAAAGCGGCCTGACCACTTCTATCGTCTTTGTTTCCGACTGCGGAGTAATCAAACCGTCTGCCGTAACCGAGCGCGCGTAAACCCTGTAAAGACCGCCTTGAGTCGGTTTGGAAAAAGTTAAAGAAAACCGTCCATCCGAAGCAGAAAATGTTTCTTCAATTATGGGGGCTTCCGAGCCCTTTTCCACAGTTACCAAAACCTTGCTTGCGGGCAAAGTCAAACCGCGGATTGTCAGGAACTGGCCCGCTTCAAGAGTTTGCGGGACATCCGTAATTGTGGGAGCTTCAATTGGCCTTACGGCAACACCCGATACCGGAACCGCGGCTTTAGGTTCTGCGGGAGCGGCCTTTGAAGAAGCTAAAATATTAAAAATTCCGCCGGAGAAACTCGTTAAAATATTTGTGCCTTTCCCGTCGTTGGCTAGCGCCGAGCCGGAAACAAAATTAACGGTCGCCTGTCCCTGCGCCTTTGGTTTAAAAGTAATTCTTAAGATCGCGCCCGAGGGTCCGGTAAAACCGGGGCTCGGAAGCCCGCCGGAAAAAGTTACTGAACCCGCGGCATTAGAAAAAGTCGGTTCCGTAGTCCATAAAGTGAAAATGGATGTCGAGTATCCCAAGCTCTTAACCTCCAATCTTGAATTATCAAAATTTAATTGGCCTGACGCCGCATTAATGGACTTGCCTGCGGTATTTACATTAATCAGCATTGAAAATATCTCGCCGGTATTATACGCGCCCGTTGAAGGAGTGATGTATAAAGTGGCAGCGTTTGCCGCTAAGGGCAAAAAAACCGACAAACTGGCAATAATTATTAATTTTTTCATCATGTTTTTATGAAACCTGAAACATAAAGCATGAATCATTAAAATATGTTGCGTGTTTCAAGTTTTATGCTTCATATTAGACCGCTCTCTTTCCTATTTTTCTTTTTAACGACCTAACTCTCGGTTTGAAGTAAAAATATGATGCTCCGACCACAATCAAAGTCCAAAAGCCGATAAAAATCCACAGTAAAGCGGGGTGAATCGGCTTTAAAACGCTTTCTTCCGTTAAATTGCCCGCTTGATCATAAGCCCGGACCAGAATTTCGCGGGTCAAATACTGATGCGCGATAATATACGGGCTCTCGGTAATGGTCCAGGGCGTATCAAAGCGAGACGTAAAATAAGACAAGATGAGCGGTTTCTCTGTGGCTTCGTATCGCGCGATTCCCGAATCCTTGTCCACGGCAAAAAACGACACGAAATATTTGTTACCTTCCACGCCGGGATTACGGCTGACCGTTGGCACAAAACTTTCTGGCGGAATCGCGTCCGGAGGCGGGACATAAACTTCTTGCTCGGCCGATTCAGCTCCTTTTGGTTCTTCTTTTTTCGGCGCAGGCGGCGGAGCTTTACTTATGGTTATACTCAATTTGTTCAGCGCGACATTACTTAAAACCGTACCCAGGCCGTCGTTTAACAAAACATTAAAATTATCCAGTGTAATCGGCGCGGAGCCGATATTCGTTGTTTTTAGAATAAAACTTAAAATAGGTCCCGAAGAACCGTTAAATCCTCCGGGAACGCCGCCGGCAAAAGTAATGGTTCCCGCCAGCGCATTTATTTTGGGACGTTCAACCCAAAGAGTAATGATTGAATTGCCATAACGAACATCGGTAATGCGGAGCTTATCCGGCGAAACCTTAATCGTTCCCGAAATGGTATTAATGGGCTTGTTTTTTGTGTTTATTGAAAGAGAAACAAGAAAACTATCGCCTACATTATAAGATGTTTTGGAGGAAGTTAAGTTAAGGGACTGGGCATACGTAGTATTGGAATCAAAAGCGTAAAATACAAAGCTAAAAACGCAAAGCAACAATATAAAATTCAAAATATTTTTAGTTTTGGGTTGTTGTTTTTCGTTTTTCATTTTATGTTTTTAATTTTTATGCTACCCGGTCCACCAAAAAAGCATTATTGAAAAGTCAAAAAGATTTACCTCGCCGTCGCCGTTTAAATCGGCAGCCGGATTTGAGGGATTTTTCTGATTCCAGAAGAAAAGCATTATTGAAAAATCAATTATATTTGTTTTATTATCGCCGTTGATGTCGCCATTTATAGCTCGGGTGGCGGGAAGAGATGTTTTAGGCAGGATGCCGAATGCGACATCCTTATCTCCAACCTTAAAAGCCAAACTTTCGGAAAAAGGGCTAATCATACCGTCTAAAGTTATACTTTGGCTTCTGGTGGTGTGATCTCCTATTGCTAATACTCCGGAGTTTATTTTATAAAGCCACGAACCAAAATTGTCGGCGCTGGTTGTTGCGTAAATTTCGTGCTCCGAATTTATTATGACATTTATTTGCGATTGCGGGTAGGCATAACCGAAAAACTGAACGTCATTACCGAATTTAACTGTGGATTTATCAGCGCTGATTGTTGGCGAAACGACTATATCGGATATGGTCTTCGGTTGAAGCGCGGAAACACTGGTGGTAAAACTGGTGGTTAAAGAACGATTATTTTTGTTGTCCACGGCATAAATTGAAAAAGTATAAAGACCGCTGGACATCGACGCGCTTGCCGTATAATTTCCTTGAATGTCGGCCGTTAATGTCTTTAAAACAGAACCGTCTTTTAGAATCGTGATATTGGCGCCGGGATACGCCCTGCCTTTGAATGTGATATTTTCAGTTCCCGACTGCAAAGGAATATAAGGAGCGACTCCGCCGCCACCACCGCCGCCGCCACCGCCGCCGGAAGAAACGGTCTCGGTGGTTTGCGCCTCTTCCGGAACGGCAGTCAATTCGGCAAAAGTCGTAAAGTGATAAGTGGAGATTTTTGTGTCGGAACCATTAGAAATACTGCATTCTCCGGGGAAGGTCGGAGATGCGGGCAAGGCATAAGTTCCGCCGCAAGTACTCGTAATTCGCGTCCAGCTTGAAACGCCGGCCGGCTTATAGCCGACATTTCCGGTGACTCCGGTTAAAATAACCTCCGCCGGCTTATCAAAAAGCAAGACGACATCCGAGGACCCGACTTCAATTACCGTGCCACCGATTGAAAAACCGGAGGGCGCCGTGCCGGCGCTTGAACCGGTTTTTGGCGGCACAATCTTACCGTCCCAACCGTTTGGCGCCAAAACCGTAGCCAAATAAGGAAGAGTGAAGGATGAACTACTCAAATCGGCATTTTTAATCATAAGCGGCTGGCCTTCAATTCCAGACATTAATCGTATTGCCTTTTCCATTATGACGGATGCGCCCCCTATGTTTTTTGCCGCAGTCATATCTATTCCCGACAAATCTCCGCTCACGAAATTACTAAGATTTTTCTCTTGCCCGCCTATGGTGATAAGGCCGGATGAAGCAAGAGCAATGGAATTAGATAAATCAAGAAAAGCCGAATTAGATAGTGAAATCTCTGTGAGGCCGCTATCCAATATAGCTTGACCGGTGGTGGTGGAGGTTAAAGATCGGTCTTCTAAAATCTGTACTGTCAGCGTAAACGCGCCGGTATCATCTGGTAAAAATATCCCCCAAAAAAGCAGAGAACCCGCTACAGCAAATATTAGCGATGAAAATCTATTCACCGAACTGATATTTTTATTTTTTTCTTTAAAAATTTAATTCCGAAAAAGAGCGCGATAGTGACGGCAATAAAACCGAGTAAATACCGTATAGGAAACGCGTAAAAAGCGACTTTGTTGGCCGTCAGTTCATTTCCTTCGCCATCAAAAATATTAAGTTCCGCGGTATAACGGCCAAGAAGCAGTCCAGACATATCCCAATCCGCCGCGAGGTCCCGCGCGCCGGTAGGGAGAACCGCCTGCCCCGCGACCTGCACCTTTCCCACCTCTTTTCCAAAAATGTTTTTAATAGTAATGGTTCCTCTCGGCTCAAAATGAACGGTTCCGGTGTTTTCAAATTTTATTATAAAGGGCACAGGGCCTTTTTGAACAAAAAACGGCGCGGAAAAATCCAAAATTTTGCCTTTTTGCAATTGATTACCCGGAACGGTCACAAAAACAAGCACGCCCACCCTGGTTGCCACTTTAAGCGATCCTGCGGTCTGCAGTTCCGATGCTTTAAAAAAAATAACCCCGAAATGTCCGCCGGGTTCCGCATCGGACGGGGCTTGTATGGTGTAGCGCACCTGTTTTGATTCATCCTTTTTTAAAATAAAGTCGTCGGGGACATCAAGAGTTATCCAGTCCCTAACGGTGGTAACGCCCTCCGCCCTACCGACAAACCGGACATTCGTGGAACCGGCGGCCGGAATAAAATCTTCTACCGTAATTTCTATTTTTACTTGGTCGGCGCTTTCATTCTTAAGAGATATTTCGCCTGAAACTGATTTTCCGGGATCAACCGTTTCAAGAACCTTAGCCGGCGCTATTGTGAGACCAGCGCCCGCGCCAAAAACTTGTCCCTGGAAAATAAAAAGCGATGTCGCAACAACAGCACAAATTACATAATAATGTTTATAAAACATGGAGATTCCCACCAACCTTAACACCCAAAACACAATTAAACAAGTGATTCACTGCTTAACAACAATTCTGTGTCCGATAAAAAATAATTCTCTTATTCTAGTTCAGAGTTCCCGTAAATGTCAGCGCGATCTCGTAGGACCCGGTTGCCTGGCCCGAGCTTACATCAAGATAGTAATTAACCGTATTCAAATGCGCGCTGGCAGAATATGAACCGTTGCCCGCGTTTCCGATTCTGGAAACGTTCGTGGAACTCGGGATACCGGCCCAGAGTTGGCTGGCGTTATACCACACATCCGAAGTGCCCCACCATGAACTTGCGGTAAACGGCACGCTTCCGGAGGCAGTCATTACGCGAAAATACAAAAAGTTATCTCCGCCAGTAATGGCTGCGGCATTGCCGGCGCTCGTTGTCGCTGCGGCCGCCGCAATGCTCCAACTGACGCCGTCAGGAAGTTCCGTGACATTAAGGCCGCCTATACTTCCGCACGCTACCGTAAGTGTCTTATCATCACAGGAAAGCGTCACATTCCATCCCCCGGAATTATTGGTGGTAACTGAAAGCGTGGATGTTGCCGCCACCGGAGTTCCCGGGGTCAAGCTGGGAAAAACATCCGTGGTTACGCTAAAACTAATGGGTGCCGCAGCCACGGTAACCGTCAGTGTTTGCGCGGCCCCGTACACGTATAAAGCATAAAGACCGGAGAAAATAAACATTGTCAGCGCCAATGACATCAGAAATATCTTAAAATTTTCCCTCGTAATCTTTAAGGTATTTGACATAAAAAAATAAAATTGCCCTATTAAGGCAATTTAAAACTGGCTTTTAAACTTATAAAAATTATTGTGTGTGTGTGTGTGTGTGTGTGTGTGACAGACAGACCATAAATATATTATACAACGGCAAAAGAAGTTATTGCCATATTTTTAAAAATATGGTGTGGATAACTTTTCACTTGGACACGGCGTGTCCAAGTGATGTCATAGTGGACTAATTCATTGTGGCGGTGAAAGTCAGGGCCCCTGAATACGCGCCTGTTTTTTGAGTTGACGGCACATCAAGGTAATAAAGCATGGTATTTAAAGCGCAATTTGTGCCCGAACAACTAACAGAACTATCGCCGATTGTTTGCGCGGTTGGAGGCAAGCCCCCCCAAAGCGTATTGGCGTTATCCGCATAATCATCGGCAGTTCCCCACCAGTCGGTTGATATAAAGGACTGCGTCCCGCTTGCGGTCATCAACCTAAAAGCCAAAATATCGCCGGAATTGCCAAACGCAGATACGCGTACGGCGTTTCCCGCCGTCGTGGTCGCTCCGCCCGGAGCCCAGGCGGTTTGATCTATAATATTTACCGTCGCATCGGTGTCCAAATCCATAGCAGTATCAGAATCATCCCTACTCACGGTTACATACCAACCGGCGGAATTGTCTGTATCCACGCTTAACGTACTTGTCGCAAATACCGGGGAACCGGGAGTAATGTTTGGAAAGATGTCGGTGCTAACTACAAAAGTAAGCGAAGCGCTGACAACGGTGGTAATATCAAATGTCGGTGATGCCACAATCGCGTTTCCACCAACCAATGCCGTTGCTGGAATAGTTGCGGTAATGGTTTCCGTTGCCGTAATGTTGTATCCGGCTTGAGCGGTTAAGGTAACGGTAACCACCGTGGCGCTCGTTCTGACTACTGCCCCCACCACCTCTTTGGCCTTTACTTCCGCGTCCCACCCCGTGGCTTCGGCTTGCGCGGAATCTATGCCGTTAATAATGTTTTGCCGCTGCGCGTCAAAAGTCGCGCCAGAAGCCACCCAGTTGTCCCCGCTTAAAGTAAGAATGATTGTTTTCCCACCGGTAACGATATCGGATTCGGTTATGCTTGCGGTAACGGTCCCCGTAAGCGCGGCGGTGGCTATAACGCTGTTGTCATAATTTTCCAGAAGCGTCCCCGCTGAAATATCGCGCCATACCACCATAAAGCGAGGTCCGCTTGGCGCCGCCCAGGTATGCCTCCAGTCAGAAGCTGTCGCTGAATATGCCGTATCGCCAGCTGACCAGTTCGCGCCGCCATCCGTGGACTTCGTGTAATAAACTCCGTTCGTTGTTCCAAGCGTCTCCGACCCGTCGCGCATGCCGACATAGGCGACATAAATATTGTCGGCCGAATCAATATACACCGACGGATAATAGATGTCATCTTTATCCGTCGCGATCGCGGTTTTTTCGGTGATTGAAGCTGTGCCGTTAATGTCCCATACTTGAAAATCACCGGTTGCGGAATCATACCCCGACTCGGTCGCCGCAATTAAATGTCCGTCGCTTTTGCGGATAGAACCGCTAAATCCATATTGTCCTGTGCCGTCTGTGGTGTTCTCAACCAGGGTGACTATAGTGGCTGATTCCGAGTTGGTGTTTGCCGAGTCGTCGTGCATTTTGAGCGTGAGCGCGTTGGTCGAATCGTCAGCATCGTGGTAGAGAGCCCACATATCTTGGGTATCGGTCTCATTGCCCGGAAACATAATCAACTGGTCTAAGGTTGCCTCTACCATGTTAGTGCGAGCCCCCCAATTGGCCCCGCCGTCGGTTGAACGGTATGTTCCCATTTCCGCTCCGGCGTCGATATCAAAAGCCACGAGCATATTGCCGCCCCGTGCCTTCGCGCCGGAGACGAACACGCCGCGTCCCGCCGCCGCCGACGCCCCGTTGAATACAATCACATTGCTTCCAATAGTGTCGCTACTAGCTGTATTTAAATTTACATAGTTGACATCGCCATCGGCGGTTTCAACCCACCAGATGTGGATAAGGTCCCCTGTGTCGCCCGGCGTCCACCTGTCGTACCAAACATCAAACATCATTCCGGTGATGGTAGCGTCATCGTCAATTTCCGCGCCGGCATTCCACGTTTGTCCGCCATCCGTGGTCTTCACGTATTTGAAATCGGCGTCGCCGCCGTCTACGTAAAAGAAGTAGCCAATTAAGGGTGTAGTCCAGACCAGATTGCGCAAACTGCGCCATTGACCAACAGCGCCCGTATCAATTGATATATCTGCCGCCCGCGCTTGCTGAATTTTTGGAGGAAAATTGATAAAGGGCGCCCGTGGCCAGCCGCTAAAAATCCAGCTAAAAATCAATATAAAAATAAAAATTTTACGAAGTTGCCCGATCATCACTTCCTTTATTATAACAAAATCTGAATCTTTTATGCCATAAAAAACCGCGCATACCTAGACACGCCATATCCAAGTTAGATAAGAAGCAGAACCTGTGTTTATAATTTATTTTATTATCTTATCAATGCCTTTTTTTATATACATTTCCATCTTTTGGATATTTTCATAGAGTCTTTTTATCGCGTATTCGTCGTCACCCGTAGTTGGGGTTTGAAGCGCTTTGGATATTCGTTCAACATCTTCTCGAATAATCTTGAATATTTTTGTAATCTCGGATCCGGTAAAACCAATCCGTAAAGATAACTTTTCATGCCACTTTCTGTAGAACCAAAAACCCCCTCCAAATCCCGCGATAAGCACAAAAAGCAGAAATAACGCGGCGCCCCCCTTACCAAGCCGGATAAATCCGATTTGAATTATCGGTTTGCTTCTTACTTTAATTTCATCAGACGCAACCTCAAGACTCAAAGCGCCGCGATCGTCACGGCTTTGAGCAATTGCAACATAATCTCCGTTTTTTGGCGGAGCATCAAAAGCGCCTTCCCACCTCCCTCTTTCGTCACTACGAACTACTTTTTGCGCGGTAATTTCATATTTATCATTTCGCAACAAACGCCTTAAACTCAAAAGCACATCTAAATTAGCCGGAGCAGTACCGTTAATTGCCAGCGGGATTTCGTCATCGGAAAAAACTTCCGAGGTTATAAAAGCAATGACCGGAGAATCAATGGGCAGAATTTCAAGCGTCAAACTGTTTTCAACTCCGTTTCCGGCCGCATCCACGGCCCTAATTACAACTTGTCTTTTGCCCGGCGCCTGCAGAGGTAACTTGAAAACTCCGTTAAATCCATCCGCGGGGATTCTTATCAGGTCTCCAACGCCTATGCGGATTTGATATTCGGCAATTCCAGAAAGAGCGTCCGTTGTTTGAAAATTTAAAGTCGGCGACGGATTATCCGTAAACAAACCCTCTAAAGAAACCGCCTCAAAACCCGCCGGCGGACGGGTATCAACCGCCAGACGATAATGGGAAACAGGTCCCCAGCCGATGTTATTGCGAAAACGAATATGAAAATAACTCACGCCGTCGCTCAGCGATTCAAATGTTTTTTCTTCAAACAAGCCCTCCGATACCGCCGTAGGCGCATAGTTAGGCTGGGTATTTAAGGCGGTACTCACGCCGGAAACATCCGGCGGCAAATCCCAGCGCGCCGTAAAAATATCCGAAATGTTATACCAGCGAGAAAGGTCGGGGTAAAGCGGAACAGATATTTCCGGTTTTGCCGGCAATCCGGCGGCAGCAGCTGGAGTCCTCGTAATTTGCCGCGGCTCTGGGAC
>CAZNNT010000011.1:9622-12878 GCA_964574495.1 uncultured Candidatus Saccharibacteria bacterium | reverse complement strand
CGCTTATTAAAGCGCCACTGATTTTTGACAAAATATTCGTACCGCTGCCATCGGACGCGGTTATGGCGGCTTCAGGCAAAAGAAGCTCGGCCTGTCCGCTTCCGCGGGTTTTAAAAACAATTTTTAAAATTTGAATTGAACTTCCGGAAACTCCGTATGGCGTTCCGCCAATAAATGAAACAATGCCCTCGTTATTTGAAAAATTGGGCTCTTCAAGCCAAAAACTGAAAGCCGATCCGTCTTTTTTTAGAGAAACTACTTCTAATGTTTCTTTTGGGAAACGGATAACGGCTTGACCGGCGTTAAATCCGGCGCCCTCGCTATCTATTTTTATATCCATGATTATTTCATCCCCAACTCCCGCGTCTAAATTTGAAGGCGATGCAAAAATGGTCGCGGCCTCCGCCAAGCCGGCGAAAGAAAAAACCAATAATAACCCGAATAATATTAAAACATGTTTATGTTTCATTTTCTTTTTATGCTACGAATAAAAATACTAAAATCCGATACGTCAATTTTACCATCATTATTAAAATCAATTTTTCCCTTCGCTTCTTCTTTCTCTTTAGAACCCCAGAGCGCGAGAAAAATACTCCAATCCCTTATATCAACGGCGTTATCGCTATTTAAATCGGCGCTAACCTGCTGGAGACGGGAAACTGTAAAAGAATTAAGCGGGGAAAGATCGCTTTCTTGTTTAGTCGCGGGATTAACCGTTTTCGCGTAAATGCTGTGAGCGCCGAATTCCAGTTCCCCTGTGGGTATTATGATTCTATACGAACCGTCGTCTCCCGCGTCAACTTCAACTTTTATCTTGCCGTCAACTTCAGCGCGAACTTTGTGACCCGGTGAGGCATAGCCCAAAACCGCTACGGATTCGCCTCGCGTGACAGCAGATTTTGCGAAACCCAAGGTCGGAGGCACAAGTATTTCTTTTTTGGTTAAACTATTTGAAATCGTGTCTATGTTAAAAAATTTTGATTGCGTTATCCGCCCGTCTTTATCTTTAACGCGAAGACCAAAACTATTCTGACCTTGTAAAACACCGATGAAGCTCGTATGAAAATCCCCCTCTTTTCCGATCGCGACATCCCGGCTCAAAATCTTTTCAAATCTGATATCTTTATTAACTATAAATATTTCTCCCGCGGGAAAGGCCGAGCCGGAAAAAGTCACTATTGTGGGGCTTACACCGCCTTTATGAATAGACAACCCGGGACATTGTTCGTAACTATCCAGAGCCGCGCCGTTATTGGTAATCCGAAAATTATATGATGCGCCCAGAGGAACATTCGGAGAAACTTTCATAGACCACTCATATTCCGTGGAAAATTGTTTAGTCAGAATAAGCCTTGATCCGGGATTCGTGGAGTCAAAAATAGCGCCTGCCGTAAACGAAGGTCCGGTGGCAAGCTGTTGAGTCGTGGGCGCGCCATCTTCAAAATCGGGGGACGGAAAAAGTAATGCGTCTTTTGTTGATGATGTTACCGTCGTCCAATCGCCGACTGTACAATCACCGCCACCGCTCTCCTCTCTAAATTCCAGAAGCGGAGTAATCGCGCCGTCACCACCCGTCACTTTAATTAAAAATCGCAGACGGAAAATAGAATTCGGATTTACGGAAATATAGGAATTTTCTCCCACATCCGGATCTCCATAACCGGTCGCCCCAGCTTCAGTTCCGCTATCTCGAAATTTGAACTTGCTTTGATGTAAAATCCCCGATCCAAATAAACTAAAAACAACTTCCCGCGCGGAACTTACGTCTAAACCTGTTCCTTGGGTGTCTGAAAGCGAAAGCGCTACGGTTTCGGCAACTTCGTCGTTTATCTCGCGCGTGCCCACCCCGTTCACTATATCAACCAGACCTTCGCCAGTGGCTGAACCGCTCGCAACTATCGTTACATCATTTTGGTAACTCGTATCAATTTGATTGTTGCTCTTTCGGGCTTGGACTGTAACCGTAACCGGTACTCCGACAATACTGTCATCCGGGTCTAAAATAACGAATTTAACCGCGTTAGTCGGCTGAGCCGCCTTTGCTAAAATAAAAGGTAAAATCAGCAAGCCCGCGATTAAAAATTTTTTAATTTTAAGCATGCGATTACTGCGCCGAAGAAGAACGTTGACCGCCAAGGTATGCCTTGACCATATCTATGACTTCCTCAATAGGATGCTGGGATTTGACGAAATAATTTTCGGCTCCGAGCGAAAGAGCTTTTTTAATATCGGCGTCTCCCCCCAGATTTGAAAGCACGATTACCGGAATCGTTTTTAGCGCTGGATCTTTTTTAATCTCCTCAAGTACTGAAAATCCGTCGCGTTTCGGTAAAAGCAAATCTAGCAAAACAATGTCCGGGCGATTCGTTCTTATCCGTTCAATCGCGCTGTCGCCGTCTATAGCGACATCCGCGCTGAAATTTTCAGTTTCAAGGTTATCCTTAAGAACTCGGACCAAAAACTCTTCATCTTCAACAATCAATACTTTATTCATAATTATTTTTTAATTATTAATTTCCTAACTTGGGAAGGCGTAAATAAAAAGTCGACCCTTTTCCTTTTTCGGACTTGAAATATATCGATCCTCCTATTTTTTCGGCGGAAATTTTGGCAATATAAAGGCCAAGCCCGGTGCCATTAGGCTTTACGGTTTTAGCGTTTGAGGCACGGTAAAATCTTTCAAAAATCCTGCCTTCTTCGTCTTTAGGAATACCTATTCCGCTGTCCGTTACTGAAAAAATAATTGCGTCCGGCTCCTCTTTTATATCCAAAACCACCTCTTTTTTGGCATTAGAATAATCAATTGCGTTTGAAATAAAACATTCAAGTACGGTGCTTAAAAAATCACGTGATGTTTTTATTTTTAAGCCATAAACGGAAGAGGTGTGTTTAAATTCAACCCCCTTGCTTTTTGCCGCGGGTTCAAATGAATCAGATAATTCTTTTAATAATGAATCAACATCAATTATTTCCTTTTTGATATTCTTCATGCCCTCAAGACCCAAAACATTAAGCATGTCGTAAACCAATACGATCATTTTTTCGTTTGCGCGATAAATCTCGTCAATGTACTCCTTTTGTTTCGGATTCAATTCCCCCAAAACCCCTTTTTGCAGGGTCTCTATAAGCCACTTGATTCCGGAAAGCGGAGTTCTTAATTGGTGCGACGCCAGCGTAATAAAATCCGTTCTGGTTTTTTCCAATTCTTTTTCTTTGGTTATATTTCTTTCAATACCCACAAAAAATATTACATTGC
>CAZNNT010000011.1:7460-9612 GCA_964574495.1 uncultured Candidatus Saccharibacteria bacterium | reverse complement strand
GTCCAAAACCGGAGCAATCGTGACCTCGGCAAAATAATTTTCTCCGCTTTTTCTTTGATTTTTAAGTTCGCCTTTAAATACTTTTTTATCGTATTTTATGGTTTTCCACATCTTTTCATAAAACTCCTGCGGCATTTTTTTGCCCCATAAAGACGGGCGGGCGCCAATCATTTCTTCCATAGAATATCCGGTTGTTTTTTCCGCGGCCTTATTGACGTATAGAATAACGCCGTCGCTGTCGGTTATGATTATGTGATCAGACGCGTTTTCAACAGCCAATTTGTATTTTTCCATTTCGCGCATCGGTTCTTGCGCGGTTTTTTTGAATGCAAATAAAAGCAAAATCCAGTAGACAAAAATTGCCAAAAGAATTAACGCCGCGGCGAAAAAACGAGCGCGAGTCATTAACGCGTTAATTTCGTCCAAATTAAAATAGGTCTCAATTACGCCCGCGGGCGTCCGACTTTCCATAAAAAATATCGGAACATAAATTTCCATCAGTTGGGAATAAGACCGCTCGGATTTATTTTCCGATTTAATTGGCCCCTGAATTTTACTGACCGTCTCTCCCAAAATTGCCTTATTAAATTCTTCGTTATCCGTAAATTTCTGCCCGACAATAGTCGCGTCATCTGAAAAAATAACCCTCGCGCCCCTGTCCCAAACCTTAATTCTGATTATGTTGGGCGCTTGAATATCTTGGAAAAAAACCCAAAACTTTTGCCTGACCAATCGGGGGTCTTCGATTAAAAAGTCGTCCTCCGTTAACTCCTTGTTGGCGTGAACCCGAATCAACTGCGCGACGTAAGAACTACTTATTTCAAGCAAGTAATTTTTTAAAATGTAACTTACGCCGAAATTCAGAGCCAAAACAAGCAAAAAAAGGAAAATGAACGTAAACAAAGAAAATCTGTTCGCAAGACGTATTTTTTTAAACATAATTTAACTGCTGTCTTTATGGGCTTCTATCATAACGCCCCTTTGCGGATCAATCCTTATGGCCACTAATTTTAAACAATGCGGACATTTCATAATAAACGAAATTCCCGCTCGGCCATTGTTTTTATTCTTAAAATCTTTAAAAACGATCCCTCTGCAATAAGGGCAGTGACCCAAGTTTTCCCCATCTTTGCTGACAAATTTGGTCATTAAAAGTAAAAAAACCCACGCAATTCAAAATATGAATTTTGTAGGCCGTAGAGCTACAAAGAATTAACTTTAATTTATATAGTTTTAAACACTTTTATTATACAATAAAATTGACTTTCCCATAACCCCCCCCCCCTCAACTTTGAGCTGTGGATAAGTAGAACACTTTTGAAACCCGACTTCGCCAACTTTTACAGCAACTGAATTTCCGTTTCCAGAAAAACGCCGTAATGATTTTGGACTTTCTCTTTGGCTATAGTTATTAAAGTAAGCACATCTTCGGCGGTTGCGCCTCCAATATTTATAAAATAATTCGCGTGTCTTCCGGAAATTTTTGCGCCGCCAATTTGCTTGCCCTTTAGGCCGAGTTGGTCAATCAGAAATGCCGCCGGAATATTTGGCTTGTCTGAAAACTGTCTTAGTTCCGAAAATCTCATACACAAGTCTGACTTGTGTATGTCTTTACGGGACCACTCAACATTTTTAAAAATGCATCCGGCGCATTTTTGGCCGATATCTTGCGACGATGCGCGTTTTTTCGCGTATTCGGCAATGATGCTCTGGGACTTTTTGGAATCACCCGCCCGCAATTTCAAAGTTGTCGAAAGAATAATTAAATCGGGATTATGTTTGAAAATTGAATCACGATAGCTAAACCTGCAACTTGAAACATGAAACTTGAAACATTTATTTTGATTGCTATCAAAAATATCCACTGATTCAACTACATCGCGCAACTCAAAGCCGAAACATCCGGCGTTTCCGCGAACAGACCCGCCGATGGTGCCAGGGATGCCTATGGCCCATTCAAAACCAGCAAGTCCGGCCTTGACCGATTCAGCCACAACCCGCGCCATCTGCGCCCCCGCCTCCGCTTTAATATCCTCATTTTCAATTTTTATGCTGTTGGCTTTATTTTTTATAACCATGCCGTTAAACCCCTTATCCGAAACCAAAACATTTGACCCCGCGCCCAAAATAAACAAAGGTTTCGCCTTTGCGC
>CAZNNT010000011.1:0-7360 GCA_964574495.1 uncultured Candidatus Saccharibacteria bacterium | reverse complement strand
GAAACCAAAACATTTGACCCCGCGCCCAAAATAAACAAAGGTTTCGCCTTTGCGCGCGCCCACAAAACCGCCTCGGCCAGTTCTTCGGCTGAAGCGATTTCGCAAAAGTATCGAGCGGGTCCCCCGATTCCAAAAACCGTATGTTTTGCTAATTCAACATTTTCGCGTATATCAAGCATTATTTACCGCTTTTGATTTTGAGCCTCTTCTCAACATAAGACATTCTCGCCATTAAGTCGTCAAACTCGTTACGATAAACAAAATGGCTGCGAATTTCAGCAATATCGCGCTCAATAACCAAAAGGCGGGCGTTGACATTATTCAATCTATAATCAACATCTTTAAAACCGTCGTCCATTCTTTTTTCCACTTTTTCAAAACGCTTATCAGCCTCTCCAAAACGTTTATCAATATTTTCGCGCGATTCGCTAAATCCGGCCTGCGTTATGCGAGCCAATTTTTCAAATTCTTTTTTAGCCGCTTGGTCCATTTTTACTATATTTTATTCAACAACCGTAACCGCGCCTGTCATTGAAGGATTCAGATGATTGTGATATTTCCAAGCTCCAACATGGTCAAAACGAAATTCGTATTTTTCTCCATCGGCTAGACGCCGACAAGCGTCAAAAGCGCTGCCCAAACATCCGCCTTTTTGAGGATAGACGCCGTGCGTCGGATGAACGGCTGACGCCGGCCAAGCATCTAATCCGCTTTCATTTACCCAAACAACGCTTCCGCCTTTTTTAATCTTTACTTCCAACGGCTCAAAACCGTTTCCGGTTATTTTTACAACTACCGAAGCCGGACTTTCAGCAACCGGTTTAGAAACGGTCTCTGATTTTTTGTCGGCTCTTAACTCCGGTTTTTTTACCGACTCGTTAGAACGCTTGACCACTTCTTCTAAAGATTTTTTTGCGGAGTTTGAATTGCGTAAAGAACTGTTTGCTTGTCCCAGCGCTTCTCCGAAATTCTTGGCATCAAACGCTTCCCGAGATTTCTTTAAGTGGTCTTCGGCGTTAGCTAAAAGTTCTTTAACATTTTGAGGTATTGCTTTTCCGTCGTTTTCATAGCGCGCAATTTTATCTTTAAGCTCGATTATTGATTTTTCGGCTTCAACCATCGCGCGTTTGGCTTTTTCGGCGACATCAAATCTGTCGCGCTCAATATCGCGTAAAAGTTCATCCCCCTCCCCGTTTTTTAATTCGTGGCGAGCCCTAAGTTTGATAATGGTTGAAGCGGCGTCTTTTACGCCCTCTTTAAGCTCTTTTCTGACTTCTTTCAATTCATCCCGCGATTCAACATTAACCAAGCGGTCTTCCAGGATTTTTAGTTTCGTTTCAAAACGCTCTTTTAATTCCGGCGGAATTTCTCCGGATTTTTCGGCAATTTCTTCCAAATGCTCTGATCGACGCTCAAGCTGCTTTTTGAGGCGCTCAATATTATTTTCTAAAAGCTCCTTGGCCTTTTCCTGCTTTATTAAATTCTTCTCAACTTGGCGCTTCAAGACCTCCTCGGACTTATCAAGCCCTTTTCTTGAACTTTCAAGAGCGCGATTCAAGGCCTCGCGCGCATGCTCCGGCGCTTTATCCAAAACGCCCTCAAGCACTGACTGCTGTTTTAAAGAAAGGTCATTAAATTTCGCGATTAAAGAATCCAAATTGCGGCCTTCTGTATCCAAACGTTCCAAGTCGCCTTCGGCGGCTTCAGCCCTCACTCTGGCAAAGCCCTCCGCGCGCTCAACAACCGCGCTTTCGGCCCCCGACTCAACAACCGCCTTCAATTCCGCAAGGCGCTTTTCGGCAATTTCAACCTTCACTTCCGCTTTCCTGACGGCATTAAAAGTTAAAAGGTTTAGGCGCGTCCAATCGCTGAATCGTTCAAAAATGTGGAGTGGACTGGCGGGCGTAAGGCCGGCGTCGGGCAGAACTTCGTCTGTTTCTTGCGCAAAAACAGCCGTTGAAAAAGTTAAGACAAAACCTATAATCAAGACCTGTAAAATTATTTTCTTTGCCATTCTTTTTAAATAATTATTTAATAATTTACAAGGCCGGTACTTTAGAGGCCGGATAGGGGTTTACTCCACACTATGTCTTTATGTGAGTGCCGGCCTATCCGGCCACCAAAATACCGACTGTTCATAGTATAAAAAGATACCCCGTAAAACACAACCCCGCACCAAACGGTGCGGAGTTATGCAGACATAGTATGTACTTCCGCTAAAAGCGGAAAACACTCACGCTATAAGTATAGCAAATCGCGCTCTGAAATGCAATAGCCCTGTGGATAACGCGTATATTATTTAATTATTGCGGTTTGATTTTAGGAGATTGATGCCTTCTTGAAATTTCATATCCGGCCGCCAGTCCAAAAGCTTTTTAGCCAAAGAAATATCGGCTAGGGTCTTGCGAACCTCTCCGCGTCTGGCCGGCGCCATTACGCATTGCCCTGATTTCAGCAATTCTTCTGGGAGCGTGTTTTCATTCTTGCCTAAAATAATAGCGGCAACCTCCCAAATGGAATGATTCTCGCCCGAGCCGATATTTATTATTTCTCCTTCGCCGACTTTGGGAGATGAGGCGGCCAGGAGATTCGCGCGAACAATGTCGCCCACCCAAGTAAAATCGCGCCTCTGATGACCGTCGGGCACTATGGTTAACAGCTCTTTGCGCCACGCCTGATCCAAAAAAATACCCATGACCGTGGCATAAGGTCCGTCGGCAGTTGTGGTTTGGCGCGGCCCATAGACATTAAAATATCGCAGGCAGACCGTTTCCGGACCGCCGGTTATTTTCCCCATATCGCGCATCAGCATCTCGCCCATTCTTTTGGTTGAACCGTAAGGATGCAGGGATTGAGCCGCCAGTTTCATATCTTCCTTAAGCGCATGCGCTTCCTGGCTGCCATAAGCCGAGGAAGAAGCCGAATACACGACTCGGCTGCAGCCGTATTTCTTGGCCAGCGCCAAAATATTTCTCGTACCGATAGCGTTAACCTGAAAGTAACGGCTCGGATTTTCAAATGACGGCTGAATACGAGCAAGAGCCGCGCAATGAAAAATAATTTCCGGCTTTACTTTTTTAAAAACATTTTCCAGTTTTTCGGCATCCGAAATGTCAATTTCGAAATTAGGCGCTTCGGAGTTGGCGTTCTCCGGCTTTCCCGAACTCATATCATCAACAGAAAAGACCTCGTCTCCTTTTAAAACGCAGGCGTCAATTATATGCGAGCCGATAAAACCCATTCCTCCGGTTACCAGAATTTTCATGATTGCTTATTTTTTTTAAAATCCATGATAATTTTCATCAATTCCTCGTCGTGCCGGCTGACATTTTTTGGGGTCAATCCCTGCGAAGCCAGAAGAGCGTTATTATATTCTTTCATTGAGTCCAAAATCTTAATTCCTTTTTTAAAAAGATTTCTGTCCAGGGCTTTGGGATTTTTTGCGATCCTTCCGGCATAGGCCATAATGGCTTCGGTGTCCTTGGGAAAACAATAGCCGCCGTATCCGCGATAATGCCCGTGGGCGACATTGAGCCACGAATCGCCTATTCTCGGGTCATGCGCCAGAATTTTACGGATATTTTCGTAATTCACTTCGCTTTGAAGTCCGTTTTCGCGCATTGTCTCTTGGGTTAATTTCGCCAAATCGTAAATAAAATTGGCAAAAGACACTTTAAGCGCTCCAAAAGCATTGGCGGCGTATTTTCCCAGCTCCGCTTCCGTGGGGGTCATTTCTGCCCATTTTACGGCCTTTTGGCGACGGGGCGCGCTAAAAGGCGCTGACGGCAAAAGATGCAAAACATAGGAAGCAATGGCCCGAGCTTTCGCGGTAGGAGCGATAATTTGGCGATCGGGACGAACCATATTTTCCCAGGCCCTGGCCTCCGTCAAAAACTCCGGACTGAAAATCAAAGCGCAATTATATTTTTTAGCCAGGCGTTCGGTCGTGCCGGGTATAACCGTGGATTTGATAACCATAACTTTTGCGGACGGCGCGTATTTTTTGACGGCCGATTCCACTATGCCCGTATCGCACGAACCGTCTTTTCTCTGGGGCGTAGGCACGCAGATAAAAATAATTTCCGCTTCGCTTAAATTGTCAAAACATTTTTTGCCCGCGTCGGGGTCATAACAAAAAAGATTTTTTCCGCGTTTGAATCCTCGCGACTCAAAATATTTTTTAATGACGCCTCCGACCATTCCCGCGCCGGCCACGCCTATTTTTGGCTTATTTTCCGATTTAATCATACCTCATAAAAATGATAAAATGCTTCGCGCCCAAAAACAAGGTATGGCAAAAAATATTAAAATATGGTATTTTAATTATAAATGAAAACTCGCCGAATAAAGTCAACAATATTGATTTTGGGGGATTTGGCTGTATTTTACCTCGGTTTGACTATGACATTACTGCTTCGTTATTACGGCTCATTTGAATTTAAAAAATGGTGGGACTTTCATTTTTGGCCGTTTTCTTTCCTGTTTTTATTGTGGATAATCATATTTTTTATATACGGCCTTTATAATCCTATTTTTCTTTCGGCTCGGCAAAAAATGCGCGAAAGAATCATTTATGCCATGCTTTTCGCGGCCGCCATCAGCGTTGTCATTTTTTATATAAAACCCCAAACCGGCATAACCCCCAAAACCAATCTGCTGATAGATATTGCTATTACCATCGCGCTCCTTATTTTCTGGCGCAAAATTTACGAAAAAGCTCTCGCGGTTTCTCATAAAACACGAATTATTTTCTTCGGCTGGTCCAAAGAAAGCCGGGAATTATCAAATGTTCTTAGCAATAATCCCCACTTGGGATACGAACCCGCCGGCGCGATTATTTTGGAAAATTCAGACATAAATTCGGGAATAAATTTGCCCATTTTCGCTTTTGACCACAACCTCCCGATGATAATCCGCGAGCAAAAAATAGAGTTGGTGATTGCTCTAGCCGATATTCACAATAATGCCGATTTCGTAAAAATGCTTTACGAGATTTTGCCGCTGGGCGTGGCTTATCTCAATTTTCCGCAATTTTACGAACGCATAACAGGAAAAGTCCCGGTATCCATGATTTCCGAAATCTGGTTTTTAGAAAATTTGGCGGAAAGCGAAAAAAGGATATTTGAAACCTTAAAAAGGGCTTTTGACATTTTCGCGGGCGCCGTACTGGGGCTTGCCGCGGTTTTAATTTTTCCGCTGGCGGCCGCGGCCATAAAGCTGGGAAGTCCCGGACCGATTTTTTTCCGACAAAAAAGAGTCGGCAAAAACGGCCGCATTTTTGAGCTGATTAAATTCCGCTCAAAGCTTCACGACGGGGCGTGGAAAAATTCCGGCTGGAATAAAGAAGCGGACGAAAAAAGAAACACTTTCATAGGAAAAATAATGAGAAAAACCTATATAGACGAACTGCCCCAAGCGCTAAATATAATTAAAGGCGACATGTCTTTGGTGGGTCCCCGCCCGGAAAGGCCGGAATTCATAGAGGATTTGAAAAAACAAATCCCCCATTATATGATGCGGCTTTTAATCAGGCCGGGCATTACCGGCTGGGCCCAAATCAACATGCGCTACGATGCTTCAGCCGCTGACGCTCTGGAAAAACTGCAATATGACCTTTATTACATTAAAAACCGCTCTTTCAGTTTGGAGGCCTCAATCGCCCTGAAGACCTTATTCGCGATTATCTCGCGCCCCGGACGCTGATTAAACGCTTAATTAATCTTTTAAAGCGATAAAATGACTATAATTCAGATTGGGAATCCAACCCTGCGAAAACACGCGGCTGAAATTGCCGCGGATGAAATCATAAAGCGAAAAACAAAGGACTTAATTAAAAAAATGAAGGAGGCCCTTCGCGCCGAACCGGCCGGCATAGGACTCGCCGCGCCCCAAATAGACGTTTCCAAATCTATTTTTATAGTTTCAAAATATGTTTTAGAAAAAAAAGACTTGATTTCAAAAAACGAAGAGGAGCTGAAAAAAAAGAAAGAAAAAGAGGAATACGCCGTATTCATAAACCCGAAAATAATAAAATACTCGGCGAAGAAATCATTATGCACGGAGGGATGCTTATCTGTTGCCGGAAAATTCGGGAAAGTAAGAAGGTCGACAAACGTTACGGTGGAAGCTTTGGACGAAAACGGACAGCTATTCAAACGGGGCGCGGGAGGACTTTTAGCGCAGGTCTTGCAGCATGAGGTGGACCACTTAAACGGAATTCTTTTCGTGGACAAAGTTGAAAAAATGGATAAATAAATGAATTTTATTTTCTTCGGCACTTCTGAATTCGCTATTCCCATTTTAGACGCCCTTAAAAATAAAGGGCGGCTTCCGAAATTGGTTGTTGCTACTCCCGACAGGCCGGCTGGCCGGAAACTTAAACTGAAATCCTCGCCGGTTAAAATGTGGGCGGAAAAAAATGGCATTCCGGTCATACAGCCGGAAAATCTCAAAAACCCCGATACTTTCCAAAAATTAACCGACACTAAGTGTCGGTTAATTTTGGTGGCGGCTTACGGCAAAATCATGCCGAAAGAGGTTTTGGATCTTCCCGAAAAGGGCTCGCTCAATGTGCACCCCTCGCTTCTTCCGCGCTACAGGGGAGCCGATCCGATACGATCGGCAATTCTTGCCGGGGATAAAAAAACCGGCGTAACCGTAATGCTGATGGATGAAAAAATGGACCATGGACCTATCCTGAAACATGAAACATTAAACCTTAAACATAAAAAATATACATACCCAGAACTTAAAAAAGAACTGGCGGAATTAGGAGGAAAACTTCTGGCTGAAACGCTTCCCGAATGGCTTGCGGGAGAAATTAAACCAAAAGAACAGGACCATTCAAAAGCGACTTACACCAAAAAAATTACAAAAGAAGACGGACATATAAACTGGTCTGAATCGGCGGAAATTATTGAACGAAAAATAAGGGCATTAAATCCTTGGCCCGGAACTTACGCGTTCTGGAATAAAAAAAGAATAAAAATACTGGATGGAGAAGTGGTTGAATGTCTGAGGCGCCCATGTCCAGAGCTAAGCTCTTGTCAAATTTGGCAAGAGCTTAGCTCTGGACAAACTGTTGGATTGGCAATAGGTACGGGCAAAAATGCGATTCTGGTTAAAAAACTTCAGCTTGAGGGAGAAAAATCTCAAGCTACCGGTGATTTTATCAACGGCCATCCGGATATAATTGGCGCGATTTTAAATTGATTTAAAATCCTAAGAGTTGAAGGAATGGAGCTACAACCGCGCCTAAAATATTCGTATTAATTTTGGAAGTCGGCTCGCTTGGAGGAGGTTGCTGAAATTGTTGCTGAAGCTGCTGCTCCTGCTGTTGAAATTGTTGTTGATATTGCTG
>CAZNNT010000010.1:0-24421 GCA_964574495.1 uncultured Candidatus Saccharibacteria bacterium | reverse complement strand
CCCCTATCTGTCGACTTAGATCTCGCATACGCCGCGACAAGCATCAATGTATCCGATAATCTCCGTGATACTTGGCGTTGCGCCGAACATCCGAAACTCGACCGTACCCGTGGACGGTTTGAACCGGATGAGATCCCAAACGTTCTTTTCTCCTCCTTTTGAAGTGATGTAGATCATCACCCCCGAAAAGTCGGAGAACACAGGAGGAACGCCATCAGTTTCCGCCATAGTCCGGTACGCGTTGATTCTCTTGGAGCCGGAGTGGTCGCCAAGAAAAATGAGGCGATCAACGATGTCTTTCCGGCAGAAATTGAGGATTTGTACCGCTTCCTCACCGCTTACCGAAATATGGACATGGACAGCGGCTACCACTGATGCGGCTACACGTCTTTCGTGCGGAATTGATACCCAGATTTTCTGGTGGCGTTTGTCAAACAGATTGACCTCGAATGCGACAACCCGTTCTTCCTCTGCGAACTCTGAATGGTCGAATGCCAGATCGAGTTCGGAAGCTGCTTTGAGCAGCACTTCGTCGTTGGCGACGAGTGCCTCCCTTACCTCTGCCATGTCACGACACGGCGGCGTCCTGTCCTCGATCTGTCCAGCAAAGAGTTCGAAACCGAACTGCTTCTCTGGCATTCCTCGTTCACGGGCGATCTGATATACGCGTGGAAGCAATTCACCGATCGCGGGAACGATTTTGCCTTGAGCGTTTACAATAAAGCGCTCTCGCTCAACACCGAAAGTTCTCATGGTTTACCTCCTTTTATTTTGAAAGAACTGCCCAGCACGACATTCGTGCTGGTGGCTACGCATTTTTTGATAAAATATCCAGCCATCAACACAAACTAAAAACTCCTCTCGCTAAGTCCGAGAGGAGTTTTGATGGCTGGGTTTAGGAGGATATATTAGGCCAAAGCAAAACTAGGACTTTGCGAGTAAGTCTGCAAAGCCCACCACCAATTCAATGAAATTATGTTTCGGTTGAGTTTCATAGGTATATTGAGATGATAGCAAATCCTAGTTTTGATATCAACAATTTCGCCAAGCAGTTTGAAGCGAGCGGCGGCGGGGCGACTTCCTTAATTCACGAATTTTTGATAAAGTAGGTTCGAGCGAAGTCAAATCTTGGAGCCGGAGGGGAGATTCGAACTCCCGACCGGCGTTTATCCCGTTAGAGCCGCCTCGGAGATTCGAACTCCGGACCTACGCGTTACGAATGCGTTGCTCTACCAGCTGAGCTAAGGCGGCTCTGACGGGACAAGCGAAAGCACTGCTCTGCCAACCGAACTACTCCGGCCTACCGGTTAGTTTAATGATTTTTAGAAAAAAGGGAAGCCGTCTTTAAATTTCTTGAAACTCCGGCGTCTGCGGCGCTGGGGGCTCGGCAGGAGGAATAACAGGACTTGGCGGTTCTGACGGAGCGGAGGGCGCGGACGGCAAAACACCTTCCTGCTGACCTTGCGCCGCTCCTGATGACGAAGTCGGCTGACCCTGTTGTTGTTGAGATGCTCCGGAGGGCACGGAAGAACCTCCGCACTGTGCCGAAACATTCGTGGCGTATAGATTCGGACCGCTCATGCTTGTGGTAACCGACTGATTATTGTCAGTTACGCCCCACGAAGTATTGCCATTCGGAGAACGAAGGGCGGAAGTCGTGATGTATTTATTCGTTTCGCAGGCAATCGTAAACGATCCGCTTTCGCTCGCCGACCAGGATTTCTTTTCGGTTGTCGAGGTATCGCGCCATACTTGCGTTGAGGTTTCGCGCCATTCCCTTGTTGACGTATCGCGCCACACGCGATTTTCCTGACACCCGTAATCACCGAAGGCTCTCTGGCCCGGACCCTGCTGGTCCCAATACGAGGTGCAATCGGAAAAGTTTTCCTCGTGACAACTCCAAAAGAGATCTCCCTCAACCGCCTCTCTGTTAACTTCGCAAACCACCCCCGTCGCTCCCGCCACCTCCCAATGGCCGCTTTGCTGTTCTTCCCAATAGCCGCTTGTAATGGTCTCCCAATAGCCGGACTGCGTATCTTCATTCCGGCTTCCTGACGCCGTAATCGTGTAAGAAACGCTCTCGTTTGCTGCGGCAAAAGCGACGCCGAAAACGAAGAGTGCCGCAAATCCGGACAAAAATATATTTTTAAAAACTCGGCTTAACATTTTAATTACTGTGTGAAAAGCGGAAGAATATCTATGGCGCCTGCCGTGATAACGCGCGAGTTCCGATACGCCTCTGCCGCCTTAACCATAATAGGATCGCCGACATGCGCGTCTGAAAAAACCGCGGGGCTCGCAATCAATTTCTGCCCCCCTCGCCCGTCGGATTCGCCGCTGAATTCAAGTTTCGCGAATTGCGTGCCCGCCGTAATCTGAATGGTCGCGTCCCGACGGATAATCGCTTCTTTTTTCAAAAGCAGGTCGCTGTCAAAACCGGAAACAAAGTATAGTTTACCTCCGGCATCAATAGATGTAATAATCGCCTGAAAATGAAACGGTGTATCGGTGTCAATGACCGCCGATGTTTCTCCGGCTTGCCTGGACCCGGCCTGCCAAAAATAGACAACAGCGACAACCAAAACGATAAAAATGATTAAAACTGCGCTATTTTTTGAAGTCATATGATTTTATTATACCCGAAAAATTCCCCGGCGCCTAACCGCTTTAATCAAAGAAACTGTGTATAAAAAGGGCTTTCTTATGTGCTTTTATAGACGACCCGCCTTCGCCAAGGCTACGGCGGGCAAGTGTTACTGCGTCCTTCGAGGCTTTAGCGAAGAAGGAGAACCTCTCTTGCGTGCTATTGACATCAAACTTGTTAGACGCTAACATGCCACCTAGAATCAAATCTCGTTAGAGGGGATAAAAATGGCGAAGAGAAAAGGCGACAATATGTGGGCATGGGCTGTGATGAACTTGGGCATAGTTGCATTGGTCGGATTTGTTTTTTGGCTTACTCATAGTTTATGGGCGTTTCTTGGTCTCCTATTCTTCTTGTTTTCTGCAAGACCTGCGTCTATTAAAACACAGTGCCCGAAGTGTAATCACAAGTTCGTTGCAACCGAAAAGGAAGACGACGAAGACGATGACAACTAAGGCATCTATACATTTCAAGCGGCGCGATAACATCAAGCCGCTTTTTTGTTAGAACCTCTTAAAAACTGGGCGACTCTTTATTTACAACAAAAAGTTGTTTTGCGCTTAAAACGCTTCTCTTTCCCTGTGCGAGTAGCGGTAATCAAAACCGCGTCACTTGCTTGTCCCGAAAAATACAGAGCGCGAAGCGCGACAATATTTTTCGAGGATCCCGTGACAAGAAGCGAAGTTGCTATCACATTGATGCGAGTGGCGAGAATCGAACTCGCGCCTTGTGCTTGCCCCCATACAAACTTTAACATTGGGATTTACGCTAGTGCACTTTTATAGACGACGTTAGAACCTCGCTTGCGTAATTTTTTTTATTTTGTTACCTTTAAAGAGGTGCAAACGGAGTTCTTTAAACGAAAGGAGAAAAAATGAAAAATAAAGGGTGGCTAGCATTTTGGACAACTATTCCCATTGGAATCTTGATTTTTCTCGGGATTTATTTATTCACAGATAAACTCCTCGCCTCTATCTTTCTAGGATTAGGCATTTACGGTGTTGTATATTACATATGCGTTGGCCTAACAGTTGCTTCAAATACATTAGTCGAAATCAAAAATTTCTTATTGAAATAAAAAACAAAGGCGGTGCGATAATATCAAACCGCTTTTTTGTTAGAACCTCTATTGAACTATCACAATATCCTTTCTTTTTCAGAAGAAATTATCGTCGGCGTAAAAAGCGATTCTCTTTCCCTATACAGGGAATGTAACGATGTTAGAACCTCCAAGATTTTTGAAATTTAAATAACTTTAGCGCGGCTAAAACGTCAAAAGTCCAATAGTGTGCGGGTAGGGGGAATCGAACCCCCTTCTCAACCTTGGGAAGGTCGCATCATGCCATTAGACCATACCCGCAAAATCATTTTTTAACCAGCACGCCGTCTATCCACTCATACGGCAAAGAATAAATTTTGACATCGGCCTTGACCAGAGCGCCGTTTAACCACTCGTTAAAATCTCCGCCCTCTTCTCGCAGAACTTCCGACAAGATGTCCTGACGCGCCTGCGGCAAAAGAACAAATTTTTTAAATTCACCGATGCTCCAACCGTAAAACTCCAAAGCGGCTTTTTCAATGTTTCCCGACTCTTCGCTTAAAACCGCTTCAACTTTTTTGTCGGCCTCATTTTTTTCAATATCGCGCGCTTCAAGCTCAAACTCAACCAATTTATCAATTATCAAAGACATTATAACCCCCTTTCTGATGGCCTCCTCTTCAAATCCCTTCGGAGAAGTTTGCTTGCCGTAAAATTCAAATCCGGATAGACGACTATGATAATCGCCGCTTTTTATATAGTGTCCGTTTACTTGCATAGCCGGGCTGATGTTAATGCCGCCAAAAAATAAAAGTAAAAGCAAAAACACGGCCGAAACTACTATAATGTAAAAGAAACGCCTCATTGGCCGGTATTAAAAAACTTTTTTAAAAAATCTTCCATTTTAGCAAAAAAGGATTCAAGCATACCGCCATTTTCGTTCGAGGCGACCGGTGTTTGCCGATCAATAATAACAATCAATCCTTCGCCGTCTTTAACCAATCCAAATTGGCGGCGCAGTTCACGCTCAAGGCCGTAAGAGGTGGAAAGATAAGCCAGCCGCTTTTCCAGATCCGACTTCTTTACGGCCAGCTCTTGGAGTTCGCGAGTCACTCCCATATAAACCTCGCGCGCTCCTCTGGTTTTTAAATACGCTTTAAAAGCGGATTGGCCCAAAAACACAATTCCAAAAAACATCGCTATCAGAATCGGCAAGGAATAAAGCCGCCTTGATGCCTTTCTATTTTGGAAATTCCGCATTTTAAGTTATTATAAACAATAATAATATGTTTTTAAATCCCAGACACAAAAGAAAATACGGCGTAATTTGGACGACCATAAGCGTTTTAGCCATAATCGGAATGGTTATCTTCCTTTTCATTCCGTTATTTCGATAGAGCCGTCTGGATTTTAACGGGGCCGCCCCCGCCGTATCATTTGAATGAAAACATCGTGAGGGATAGCTACGCTGCCCGATTCTTTAAGCCGCTTCTTCCCCTTTTTTTGTTTAGACCAGAGTTTCATTTTTCTGGTCCTGTCGCCGCCGTATAAATACCCGGTAACGTCTTTTTTAAGGGCCGGGAGCGTTCGCGAAGCAATGATGCGTCCGAGAGCCGAGGCCTGGATCTTAACGCTGAAAAGCTCTCTGGGCAAAATAGAATAAAGTTTTTCAACCGCCTCTTTGGCTTCGCGTTCAACTCCAGACCTGGACACGACGCGGCTGAAAGCAGGAACGCGTTCCCCGTGCACCAGCAAATCAAGACGCACGACATCGGCCTTGCGCCAGCCGGCAAGCGCATAAGAAAAAGAGGCGTAACCGGAAGTGGCGCTTTTAATTTCATCAAAAAAATCGCGCATAAGTTCCCGCAGCGGCATCTCGGCTTGAACCAGAATACGGTTTTCGCCGAAGGTGTCGGTGTGAGAAACCCTTCCTTCGTGTTTTTGTATAATCTTAAAACCCGAGCCCAAATATTCGGAGGGGAAAATAAGTTTAAAATTCAGCCATTGTTCCTGAACCGAAATCAAAGAGTGGTCGTCCGGAAATTCGGAAGGTGTAAAAATTTTTTTTGTTTCTCCGCCCTTGACGCTCACTTCATAAGCCACGGTGGGAGAGGCGGCCACGACATTGATGCCGTATTCCCTCTTGAGCCGCTCCAAATTTATTTCCAAATGCAGCATTCCCAAAAAACCCAGGCGCATTCCGCGGCCCAATACGCTTGACGATTCCTCTTCGTAAGAAAATGAGGAATCGCTTAAATGCAGGCGTAAAATCGCTTTTTTAAAATCAGAGAAATCATCTTCAGAAATGGGGTAAACGCTGGTCCAAACAACCGGCTGCGTTTCGCGATAACCAGCAAGAGCCGGCATCGGGTTTGCCGACGAAGTCAGGGTGTCGCCTATTTTTACCGAAGCCGCGTCTTTAATATTGGTGACCGCGTATCCTATTTCCCCCGCGCTTAAATCAAGCACGGGAGAACGGTTGGGCTTAAAAATTCCCGTCTCTTGAATCTTAAATTTCGTGCCCGAGCGCGCCAATTTAACTTCGTCGTTTTTTTTAAAAACGCCGCCGAAGACCCGAATATAAGCGATGATCCCCTGATGCAAAGAATATTCAAAATCAAAAACAAGGGCTCTAGCCGCGTTTAAAGATGGGACCGAATCGCCCGGACTTCCTGCATCCAACCGAGGGGGTGGAACGCGCTCAATGACCGCCCGCAAAAGTTCCTCAACGCCTTGACCGGTTTTACCGGAAACCTCCAGAATTTCATCGGCTCCGACGCTTAAAATTTTCTGGATCTCGGATTTTGTTTTTTTGATGTCGGCGCCGGGCAAATCAATTTTATTGACCGCCGGTATTATTTTTAAATTAAGTTCTTGAGCCAAATCCAGAACAGAAATCGTCTGGGCTTCAACCCCTTGAGTAGCGTCAACCAAAAGAATCGCCCCTTCCGCCGCGGCTAGAGCCCGCGAAACCTCGTAGGAAAAATCAACATGTCCCGGCGTGTCAATTAAGTTTAGCTGATAGCTTTTAGCTTTTAGCTGATAGGCCATTGAGACGGGAGCCATCTTAATTGTAATGCCGCGCTCGCGCTCAAGATCCATCGAGTCAAGCACCTGCTCGCGCATTTTTCTTTTCTCAATAGTGCCTGTCAATTCCAAAAACCTGTCAGCCAGTGTTGACTTGCCGTGGTCAACATGACTTATAATACAGAAATTCCTTATATTATATTGTTCCATTGAGTTGCCTGTCATTTATATTTTTTAAAACAGTTTTAGCGTCCGAAACTCTTTTTCTGTGTTTTAAGTTGGGATAAATCTTTTTAATAAATCTTTCCAAGGAATGAGCTTCATTTATGTTTAGCCGCCCTCTGGGATTCGGCCGATATCCTACCCCTCTGCAGCGCTTCTCGGCTCGGGCGCCACGGCTTCGCTTTTCCAAAATTTATGGCCGAGAGCTTCGGTTATGTCGCGGATTTCGCGATTCCCCGAAAACCAAAGAAATGCCCCGGCCGAAATAAGCCCGGAGAGCGCCGCCGATGCTCCATGGAAAAAAACGCCCAAAAAGGTCTGAAGGTCAAAAAATCCTCCGGTTATTCGCAAAACGCCGTAGGAAACCGCGCCTAAAATCAGGGCCGAAACCGCGTTTTGCAAAGACGAACGTAAAAGCGTTCCATCAAGGGTCTTAAAAAAACGGTTAAAACCAAACCACAGCAAAACGGCATTAATAACACTGCCTATGCTGAATGACAGTACAAGTAAAAGGACGGAGGTTTGGCTTAAATCCTCAACGCGTAAAATATGTTTACCAAAAAAAAGCAGGGCCGTATTTGATTTGAAAAGATATAAAGCGCCCGCGGCCATAGCAACGGTTGCTAAACCAGAAATAGCGTTCACGATAAGAGGAAAGGCGGTGCGTCCGGCGGCGTAAAACGCCCGCACCAGAAGCAAAACTATGCCCTGCGCCAATATGGATACGCTGAATAATCCCAAAGCGGCCGCGGTCAGCCGCGTGTCGGACCAGCTGAAAACTCCGGCGCCCAGAATTACGCGGACAATGTGCGCGCGTAAAACTATAAACAAAATCACGAACGGAAGCGACCAAAAAATAATATGGCGCAGGGAAGAAACAACGCCCGAAACAAATTCTTCTTTTTTGCCGTCAACAAAAAAACGGGCCATGGTCGGAAAAGTGGCGACACTATAAGACAGCCCCACAACGCTCAAGGGAATGCTGAATAAATTATAGGCCAGCTGAAAAACAGCAATGGAGCCCGCGCCTATGGCTGACGCCATGGCCGTAAAAACAATCAAAACCAGCTGATTAAAACCGAGTCCGGCCGAACGCGGCATGGAAAGTTTAAAAACATCCAGTGTATCTCGGCTGAAAATTTTAAAAGTCAGGCCTGGAAAAAGTCCGAGCGAAACCAAACTCGGCACCTGTATTAAAAAATGAAGCAAGGCGCCCAGCACAACGCCCCAAGCCAGTCCCGAAAGGCCCATTGCCGGATAAAAAAACAAAATGCCGGCTATGATACCGACATTATAGAGAATGGGGCTTAAAGCGTAGATAAAAAAACGGCTATGCGCTTGAAGGACATTGGAAACAAGAGTTGAAAAACCCAAAAGCAAAGGAGATAAAAGAAGCACGCGGCTCAAATTGATAAGTTGGCCAAAACTCGCCGCAGAAAATCCCGGGGCGATAAAAGCTGAAATGTAGGGCATTAAAAAAAACGAGACCGAAATCAGCAGAGCCGCAACCAGAAAAAAAAGGCCGGACACTTGTGAAATAAATTTCCTGACTTCGCCTACTCCGCTATTTTCTTTTTTTATAAAAATCGGAAGAATAGCGGCACTGGTTGAAAATATAAGCAGAACCGAATATAAAAAATCCGGAACGCGAAAAGCGGCAAAATAAATATCAAGAGTGACTCCGGCGCCAAAAGAGCCGGCAAGCAATCTGTCGCGATAAAGCGCCAAAAATTTGGCGGCCACGCTTGATAAACCGATAAGCAAGGCGGCCTGATAAACGCCGGCCACCTCTCGGTTAAAAGACGATAAAAATTTTCTGACCATTGATCCCGCCTATTCTTTAATCGGCGGTTCTTTGCGGCCTTCAGGAGGAGGCGTTATGCCGGACAAAGCGCTTTTGCCCGCGCGCAAATTGCTGAGTATTTTTTTAACCTCCTGATTTTGAGGGTTTAAGTCGGAAACGGCTTCAAATTGTTCTATAGCCGCGTTTTTATCTCCCAAACGATCATAAACGAGCCCTAAAAAGTAGCGGGCGTTTGAATAGTTTTGATTGATGGAAACCGCGCGTTCAAAAACGGAGCGCGCGCTATTTAAAATATTGGAACGATAATATAAAATGCCGAGTTGAAAAAGCGCGCCGAGGTCGTCGGGACTTAAAATGACCGCCGCCTCTGACCGCGAAATTGCCTGCTGGGTATGGCCTTCCTTGTCTTCAATCTGAGCTAAAAGAAAATGAGCGGGAGTGAAATTTCTTTTAATTTTTAAAGAATCCTCAAGCAATTCTCTGGCCTTTGGTAAATTATTCAGTGCCAAAGCTACTCTGGCTTGAGCTAAAAGCGGCTCGGGACTGGTCGGATTTTTCGCGGCCGCCTCGGTATAAGCGGCCGTAGCCAAGTCAGAGGCCCCTTCAATTTTGAAAGGAATAACGGCTTCGTAGACCCGTCCGAGTGAAATCCAGTTTAAGGTCTCGGCCGGATTTAAATCAGTCGCTCTCTTGGCGCTTTGAATGGCGCCGCTCAAAGAATTTTGAAAATCGCTCCTTAAAACCTCGGCGGGAAGATCGTTTCTGGAAAGTAGCGAGGAAATCCGCCCCAACTCCAATTCCGCAGCAGCTCTAAAATAATCGTCTCTCTCGTCAAAAGAAACGGCTTTATTCAAATTAATCTCGGCGGACGCCATATTCCCTTCGGCGCCCGACTCCAAAGATCGTCCGAAGTAATAAGCCGCGGCGTATTTTTTCCCTAAAACATAAAGGCCGGAAAAAGAAACAACAAGCATAAAAACTATCGCCAGGCCGGATAAAAAACCGGCGCCGGAGTTTTGAAATAAAATTACGCGATATTCTCCGGCTACGGCGTATTCGGAAATGAAAGCCATGAACATCCCCAGAAATAAAAACAAAAACAGCATCATAATAAAACCGGGGCTGTAAACAAAAGTGTAGGTCAAAATCATAAAAATCCCCAGCAAAACCATAGTGAAAATCGGATCAAATTTTTTCTCGCCGAGATGCGCTAAAAGTTTAAATCCATAGTATAAAATCCAAAAAACCATAAATAAAAAGGTCGCGAAACCCGCGATCCCCACCGTGGCCAAAAGAGTCGGGACATAGGCCGCTCCGTTTGAAAAACGAGTCGCCCAAAAAATGCTTTCGTTCACCTCAAACGGTTTAAAACGAAGCCAGTCGTAAACAAAAGTCGCCGGACCCGAACCTAAAATCGGACTGTCCGCCAGCGATTTTTGTATAACCTGCCAAGACGCCGGCCAAGACGGCCTTACTTCCAAACTGCTGACACCTAAATAATTGATGACTGAAGCCGGAATGGACGGGACCTGAAGAAATAAAAGAATCAACAGCATGGCAAAAAAAGTCAGGCGAAAAACATTTGCCCGTTTCGGTTTTAAGGACAAAAAATAAGCCAGAATCGTAAACAAAAACGCGAAAGTCACCCACCAAATAAGGCGATTGTTAACCGCCGTCAAAGCCGCAAGAGATATCAAAAAAAGCGCCAAAAAAATTAAACGCAACTTTCTTTCGGTCAAAACCTCAAAAAGAAAAATGGACAAAACGGCCGTCACGCTGAAAAGAATCCCAAACTCATTCCAAGAACCGAAGATATTAGAGGTTAGAGTCGGAAAATTTACCCAGGCAAAAATATTTAAACCTGTTAGCAGCCGCAAAAATTGATGAACGAATATCAGGAAAGCGGACGCGAATAAAGCCGAAAACCATAAAAAAACCTCCTTGGGAGAGCGCAAATAAAAATAGGCGACAACAGCCGCCGCCACCGACATAAATACGGCAAAAAACCCGGAATGATCGTTATTCAATCCAAAAAAAGAAACATGGAAGCTTATTGAAAAAATGCCGGATAAAAACCAAACGACGACCATTAAAATCAGCGCCAAGAAAAGATAATTCTTGGACAAAGAAACGGCTCCGGCCTTAATCCTGCTTATCAGCCAGCAAATAAAAGCCGCGATAATCAGAAAATATGAGAGCGCCGTTTTATTGACGCTTAAGAAATTGGAAGTGAAGGGCAAAGCCCAAAGAGGAATAAGGAAGGCCAAAAGATAAAGCGCCAAACGACCCGCTTTATCCCACCAAGAAGACAAAAGAAATTTTTCAGCTAAATGATTTTGCTCCGCCGAATCCATATAACCTATATAATAGCACACCCATTTGACTGATGAAACCTCCTTATGCACAATAAAGTAATGGGGCGATACATGACAATTAAAGAGGCCGCTAAATTTCTTGGCGTCTCCGCGCTAACCTTGCGAAATTGGGATAAAAAGGGGCAACTGGTGGCCATAAGACACCCGGTCAACAATTATCGCCTGTATACTTTTTCGGAAATAGAAAAATTTCTAAAAAGCTTTGAGGGTAGGAGGCCCAGAAAATTAAAAGTTCAGCTCATTGAGGATTAACTTTTCAATAAACTCGGAGTAAAAGAAAACACCCCGCAGCTGCGGGGTGTTTTCGGTTGCGCGTCCGTAAGCCGAATTCTGTTTTAGACGGTCATTTATCTGTCCGCGATAGTTACCTATCGGGATCAAGCGGCACCCCCAGCACCACTTTTAAACAAAAGTGGTGCTGGGTACGGCCTTGCACCAAACGGGGTTTGCCATCAGCAATAAATTACTTTATTGCGAACTGCGATAGCCATAGAGCCCAAAATGGACATAAAGACACTCGCAGACTTTTCACCTTTTGCCAATTTCGCTTGCGCAAGGCGCAATTGCGAAATTGAGCATCCGCCGAAGCTTTAGCGAAGGCGGACACTCGTTGGCTAGTATTGTCTCTGTGGCACTTTCCCTAGCCCGGCATTACTGCCGGACCGATGGATGTTATCCATCGCTTACACATTAAAAATAAATTTCAATGTAGTGTTCGGACTTTCCTCTGCCAATTTTGTCCAAATTTTAAAATAAAATTTGGCTACAAAATTGAGCATCCGCCGAAGCTCGAAGAGCGAAGGCGGACCGACAAAACTGACAGTAACCACCCAACGCGCAACTTATTTATATATAGCATAATTAAATTCAAAAGTCAAATAAAACAAAAACTCGTCAGCCCAAGGCGGACGAGTTAGGAAATAAGCGCCTAGTCCTTTCGCGGAAGAACCATGGCCTTAACTAATTTTTCTTCGGTTAAATATTCTTCAACCGCTTTCTCTATCTCCTCAATAGTAACCAGTCCAATCTCATCTAAGGTTTCTTTCAGTGACTGCGGCTCTCGGCCTCCCCCTATCTTATGCAAGGTCTGGTAAAGCATGCCTAATGTGGATTCTGACTGCATTTTTATTCTTCCGGACATGCTATTTTTAACTTTTTCCAGCAAATCGGCTCTTGATGCTGTATTTTTTACCACATCAACCGAGACGCTTATCGCCTCGCCGACCTTCCTTGAATCTGTCCCGATGTAAATTTGAAAATCCCCGGTATCACTAAATTGTTCTGTAAAGGCCTCCACGGCGTAGCAAAGACCTCTTTTCTCCCTCACCTCTTGGAAAAGCGGGGAAGACATTCCGCCGCTCAACATCTCACAAAAAACCCTGAAAACAACAGCTTTTTGGGAAGAAGCCGGTGGAACAATCCAGCCGAATCGTATATTGGCCTGCTCAATTTCCCTTTCCTCAATTCGCTCACGAACACTATCAATTTTCGCAAACCCTGTTGAACGCGCGGTAACAACCTGGAATAAGTAGTGTCTGAATGACGAACCGTCGCCGAAGTTTGAATTAACCAATTCAGAAACTCGCCCCGCCTCAACCGCCCCAGCCACGACAAAAACAAAATTCCTGGGATGATAGAGGCGGTTAAAAAATTTTAAGAAAGTCGGCTGATCAAAACTTTTCAGCGCCTTAATCGTGCCTAGAGTGTTTTTTCCTAAACCGTGGCCGGCATACAAGGATTCGTCAAAAATAAATCCTGAAAGTTCTCTCGGGTTATCATAATACATCTTAATCTCTTCAATAATATTCGCCATTTCAGTTGAAATTTTATCTTTAAGGATCAGAGGATTTGACATCTGCTGAAAAAGAACAAAAAGCGCTTCATCTAAAAACTCGGGCGGGACACCATTTGTGTAGCAAGTGGCCTCGCTTCCGGTAAAAGCGTTTAACCAACCACCTGTCTTTTCAATGGCTTCGGATAGGGCTTGGCTGTCCTGAAAAATGCCAGCGCCATGAAACATCATGTGCTCAAGGGCGTGAGCCAAACCCGCTTCTTCCGGCCATTTTTCGTCTCTTGTGCCGGCACGAACTAAAACCGCCGACGAAACACTTTGGGCTCCCGGCATTTCGCAGACATACAAAGGCGAGCCGATTGTCGTTTTAAACTTCTGCCATTCCATTCCAGTCCTCCTTTCGAAGCGCCTTGAATTTCAAATTATATCTTCTTACGAAACCGTAGCACAAAAAATTGAATTAGCAAAAGCGCGGTTTAAACCGCGCTTTTTTATTTCCCCGAAAGGAGAGACCCGATTAAAAAACAGTTTTTCCCGCAGTTTTCGGTTCGACGAACAATTACGGAGCGTAAAAAACCTTTTTCATCTACAATCAGAGAGCCGCTGACATAGGGCATTTCTGAATCCGGTTTGTACGCTTCCATCCGGCCGGAAAGAATGCCCGGTTCTTCTTTGAGCCATTCCGCAAACAATGGTCTATCCTGAAAACGGATATTGCCCGTGGAATCGTAAAGACCGGAAATTGCCCCGTATTTAGCGCAAAGCGTTAAATTTTTCGTAAGTTCGCAAAGCGTTCCTCTATTCAGAAAAGACATTTTGCCTTTCGCGAATTTCAGTTTTATGCCGATTCTTCCCGAAAAAACCTCCTGATCCCGCGAAAAATCCCCGGATCTTACAAACCCGACAGCGAACAGCTCGCCGACTTTCGAATCCTGATTTCCGACCTTGAAAGCCGAAATTACGGGATAATTTTCAGGAAGAGGAATAAAGGCGAGATCGCGGTCTAAAAAAATCTCAATGGAACTTTTGGAAATGTAAAAAAGGTCTTTTCCGATGCGGACGCTGACAAATCGGTCGCCGTAAATCAAAGCGTGGGCCGGAGTAACAACGGTCGGCCGGCCGCCTCTTACCACAAGACCCCCGACCTGCGCCCATACTTGCCGCCCGCCGGCGAAAAGATCGTAACTTTCCACTGACACAATGGCCACATTATCGGGCACCGGATCATTTTCGCTCCTTACTAATTTTACCGCTCCAAAAACAAGCGTCAGTAAAAACAATAAAAGAACGACTCTCAAAGGCCGCAGTCCTTTCATGGCGCCTCCTAAAAATGAACGGGAACAAAACAATCGTCTAATTCAATTGTATTCTGAAATAGACGTTTAGCCCTGTGTATAATTTTTACCGGCAGCAGCCCCTATATCTCGCAAACCCCGGAAACGCAAGCCAATTCTTTCGCTCCTTCCGTATTGTCGTCTTTTTCATAAAGCACGATTTGAGAAAAATCAATATCCGGAAAACTCTTTTTCAGTTCTTCATAACGCTCTTTGGTTATCTCCTCATAAGGAGCCAATTGATAGACGGTGTCTTCTCTGGGCAAAAAAGAAAGGCCCCCGAGAATGTCCCAATTTTGGTAAAGCCAATGGGCGACATCAATCCATTCATTGTTGCCGACGGAAATGGTAACCGACGGATTATGCTCGGTATAATTTTGTTTAACTGTCCTCCAGTGTTCCAGTTGATCTGTGGCGGAAAGGCCGTCGCGGAAAACAGCTCCATTCGGGGCTTTAACCGGAAATTCAACAACATAAGTGTTGGCCGCGCCCATGGCCTGCCCGACTTCCGGTTTATATGATATTTTTTGGTCTTTAAGCATGTGAAATAAGCTGTCGGTGGCTGAAATACGGATTCTGCGGATATAATACTGGGAATGGCGCGGATGCATGCCCGAAGAAGCGTTGACTGTTTGAGAAAGATTGCCCGAGGGTTTGACGCAAGTAATGGCTGCCGAAGGCGCAACGCCGAAACGGGCGGCGTATTCCTTGTTGACTTTAACGGCCTCTTCGCGAAGTTGCTTTAAAATTTCAGGATCTCTTGCGGCTGGGGAATCCCATTGGCCGGTGATAGAAACGCCCAAAAGCCGCTCCTCATTGCAATTTCTTTTCCAGTCCTTGGAGAGGTATGGAAAATCAGTAAGAGTTGACTGGTATGTGCCGAGAATCGTGGCAAGCCGAACTTTTCGCAAAAGGGATTCTCTCGTATCTTCGGCTCTAGCCACAATTTCCGAAAGGTTGCAGAACGATTTGCTTCGCAATAAAATTTCGCCGCACGGATTTGTACCCATTGTCCCAACCTCGTCTTTTATAATCTTCCACCGCCTTGCCGGCAACTGGGTTTTTAGGCCTCCGCGGTTAAAAATTCCTCGCTCACCGGAGCCCGATTTGGCTAATGCCAGCCATTCTTCCAAAAACTGGGTCGCGGTCGGTTTTTCATTGTAAACCGCGGAGTTATTGGCTAACATTCTTTGCGGCTCTTTAATATAAAACTGGCCTTTTTTGGCGTCGCGCATTTCGGAATCATCCAAATCCGATAAACTAATGAGGGCGCTCCTGCGAACTCCTCCCGAAACAACAATATCGCCTATTTTGCAAATAATGTCGTGAACATCCAAATTGGAAAGCCGGCGCCCTTGGCGGCCGAAGATTTTTTTTCTGACAAAATCCAAAAGATCGCGAAGCGGCCCGGGACCGGAAGATTTTCCGCCCATGGTCTTCAATCGCGCGCCCTCCGGCCTTAATTTAGAAAAATCAAAATCAATATCTTTACCCGAAAACCAGCTCTTAAGTCCGAGGGTTAAAGCATTACACCAGCCCTCTTTTGAATCCTCAATGACATACGTCGGCAATTTTTCAGCGCTTTGTTTTTTAATTTGGGGCAGCTGCTGGGCGGTTTGCGATTCAACCGAAAAACCGACTCCCGCGCCGCACATTGAAACATACATTATCTCGGCGAAATCCTCCAATTTTGTCGGCGCGATATAACTGCAGTTGTAGGCGGCGACATTCGTGGCTCTGGCCGCCTTGCCCGCAAATTGCAAAAGACGCATTGAGGGCATGGCTTCCTGATTTAAAATTCCCTCGCGCAGTTCCTGGTATTCTTCATCTTTCAGGTCTTGGCCCAGATTTTCTTTCATAAAATTCATATAACGGTCAACTGTTTCTATCCAGGTCTCTCTGCGATTCTCCTCGTCCATCCAGCGGGAATAAGTGCGGTAATAGACGAACTCGGCCAAAGGATTTTGAAAATATTTTTTTGATTCTCGGACAAGTTTCCTAAGATGGCTTGGAACTTTTTTTCTTTTTTCACGGATCTCGGCTCTTTTTTGGCGGTAAAGTATGTATGCTTTGGCTGTTTTTGGAAGATCGGAAAGAATAAGCTGCTGTTCAACTATATCCTGAATGTCTTCAATGCCCGGCGTGCCTCCTTTGGCGTATTTTTTACGAAGCTCCTTAACTACGGCTTCGGCTATGCGAACAGGATCGGTTCTTAAATCGCCTTCGCCGTTTTTCTCTTTAACCGCCTGCATGGCTAAAAAAATGGCCCGAACAATTCTTGTGGCGTCAAAAGGCGCAATCCGGCCGTCGCGCTTGCGGACTTCTTTGAGAACAACCGACTGGGACAATTCAAAACCAACGGCTGAAGGACCCTTTTTTGAAACGGCGAGTACGCCAGCCTCGGTATTATGCGCGGTTCGGGGCATAAAATTTTAGAGAAAAAATAAATTTATAACCGACACTTTTAATTATAATTCAAAATTGCCGGACCGAAACTGTGGAAAAAGGTTAATAAAAAGGCGCTATCCCCGCTTGGTGCGCCGCAAAAACGCCGGCACCGCTTCCCAGTCATCCGGGTTGGCCTCTTTATTGTTGGAATTATTGTGATTTATGGGCGCGCCGTTTATTGACGCGTCTTTTTTATCTTTGTCGTTTTGGAAAAGTTTTTGGATTCTGCCTTCTTGAGGAAAGCCGGAAGCAATAACCGTTATTTTAAACTCTCCTTTTTTCAGGCGCTCGTCGTGAAAAGCGCCAAAAATGACTTTGGCGTCTTTATCTATGGCTCCCGTAATTATTTTTGCCGCTTCCTGAATCTCCCACATAGTCATATCATCGGCGCCCGAAACCGCGAACAAAACGCCTCTCGCGCCGTCAATGGACAAATCAAGAAGAGGTGAATTTATGGCTTGGCGCGCGGCTTCTTCGGCTCTTTTCTCGCCAACCCCTTTGCCTATGCCCATAAGGGCTGAACCGGAATTGGACATAATGGCTTTTACGTCCGAGAAGTCGACATTAATGATTCCGGGCGTAGTGATTAAGTCCGATATGCCCTGCACGGCTTGGCGTAAAACATCATCGCATATCGCGAAAGCCGAAAGAAACGGCGTGTCTTTTTCTGAAACGGCCAGCAATCGGTCATTGGGAATAATAATCATGGCGTCAACATTATTCCTTAATCGGACAAGTCCCTCTTCGGCTATCTGAATTCTTTTCAGTCCCTCAAAAGAAAAGGGCTTTGTGGCAACGGCAATCGTCAGAATGCCCGCCTCTTTGGCCGCCGAAGCGATAACGGGCCCAGCTCCGGTCCCTGTTCCCCCTCCAAAACCGCAAGTTATAAAAACCATGTCCGCTCCCTGAAGCGCCTCTTGAATTTCGGCCTTATTTTCTTCAGCGGCCTGCCTCCCGAGTTCCGGATCCATTCCGGCTCCAAGCCCCCGCGTTACCGTGCGTCCGATATGAATTTTTTTAGGCATTAAAGAGTGATGCAAATCCTGCGCGTCGGTATTGACGCCGATAAAATCCACCCCCTTCACTTTTGAACGGATCATGTGGTCAACGGCGTTAAGCCCGGAGCCGCCGACTCCGATGACTTTAACGCGCGCGAATGTTTCCACGTCTGGTTTTACTTGAGGCATAAAAATTAGTTTATAACTTTTAGCTTATATCTGTTACTTTTTATGGGCAAGTTGACCCCGTGTCTTTTGTATGGCAAAAGTGAGCTTTATTTTGTGTGGCGTATTCACGGCAAAAGGGATTTGAGCCAGCGAAACGCCGCGTTTTTGGTCGCATTGGCTAAACCGGAAGAAGAAGAACCGAATCCCGCGCCTCCCCTTGAAGCGTCATAAGCCATCAAACAAAGGCCTACCGCGACCGCCCACGGGCCGGCTTCCAGTCCATCCGGCATCCTCACTTCTTCAAAATCTCCGACTTCGGCCGGCAGTTCAAGGTAATCCTTGGTAAAACTCACGATGTCGCTGATTTTCGCGCCGCCGCCGGTTAACACCGCGCCGGCCGGCAGCAGGCGCGCGCGCTCTATTTTTTTAAGATGCTTGTTGACCAATTCAAAAATATCGGAGAGACGCGCTGAAATTATCTCGGCGGTCTGTTTTTTCGCGGGTAAAGCGGATGACGGAGAAAAATTCTTTTTGATTTCTTCGGCCTCGTCAATCGTGGTTTTAAAACCAAGCGCCAGGTCGCTGGTGATATTGGCCGAGCCGTACGGCAAAACCTCAAGCGATATGGGCAGGCCCTCCTCAAAAACCGCGAGCGACGAAGTGCCGGCGCCTATATCTATCAGAATTGAGCCGACTTCTTTATGTTTTCTGGACATTACGGCGCGGGCCGCGGCGATTGGAGAGGCGACGACATCTTCAACCATCAATCCAGCCAATTCCGCGGCTCTCACGGCGTTTTTAACGTCGCGCGATAAAGCGGTGATAAAAATGGCTTCACATTCAAGTTTTGAGCCGGTCATGCTCGCGGGATTAACGGTTTTAAATTTTCCGTCAACGGTAAAAGACAGGGGGTAACTATGCAGGATGTCGCGATTGGCCAGCGGCTCTATGTTTGATTGGCATTGCTCCACGGCGCGATTCGCGTCAAAATCCGAAATTTCGTGATTAGCCCGAGAAACCATCACTAAACCCTTTGAGCGGATGGCGCTAAGGTCATGCCCGCCGATCGCTAAAACGCAGGAGCGAGTTTTGAGTCCGGCTTTTTTCTGGACTTCGGCTGTGGACGACCCTAAACCCTTGGAGACCTCTTCAATATCTATTATTTTGCCTCTTCTGATTCCCGAGGCCTGAAAAGAACCGGCGCCCAAAATCCTAAGATTTTCGCCGTATCTGTCCCATCCGGCAATAACGCTTTGAACGCCTGAACTTCCGATATCAATTCCTAAGACAAAATTTTTAGCCATTTTTTTTCGTGTTTTAGCATAATTTTTGACTGATGCAAGGTGCCGTGTTTAAAGCCCTTGAGATGCAAAAGGGCGTGAATGTATAAAAAAAGAACGCGCTCTTTAATGTTTTTTTTAAGAAACCCGGCTTTACGGGACGCGAACGGCAAATCAATAAAAATCTCTCCTGAGTTTTTGGCCAATAAAAAGGCCAGGATGTCAGTCGGCCCCGTAGCACCGCGATATTTCAGATTGATGCGCGCCATTTCCTTATCGGACACGAAAACCAAGCTCAATTCGTAATCCTTACTAAGTATTTTATTTTTAATCTTCTGCCAGCTTATCGCGGGAATCTTAAGGCGGGTCAGATTTTTAACCATTTTCAGACGCTTTTTCGGACAGGAATTTTTTAACCGCCTCCGAAACCCTGTTGCCCGCGGCCTTGCCTTTCAAAACCGCCATAGCCGCCTTCATAACTTTCCCGAAATCCGCCATCGCGCCCGCTCCCGTCTCGCGAATGCTGTCTTTGACGACTCTTTGCAAATCTCCGTCAGAAATCTCTTCCGGCAAATAAGACGCCACGATTCCGGCTTCCTCGCTCTCTTTAGCCGCCATCTCCTGCCGGCCGCCTTTGGCGAATTCGCCGGCCGCTTCCTTGCGTCTTTTCAGCTCCCGGCCCAAGACCTCCAATATTTCTTCGTCGGACAAACCCACTTCCTTTTTCAAAACTTCAATTTCTTTATTGGCAATGGAAGCCAAGAGCATGCGCAGGACCGAAACCTTGAGGGCCTCGCCGGCTCTCAAAGCGTTTTTCAAATCGCTTTCCAGCTTTTTTTTAAGCATTGTGGCGCCCCACTTTTATTTTACCAAGTTTTTGCAGTTTTTCTAACTCGCTCTTTCGCTTAATGCGCATGAGGGCTTTTTTGCGTTTTTTAAAGTTAGAGAGGCCCCTTTCTTTAAATCGTATTTTTTTCGCGCGGCTCAAAATGCCGGCCTGCTGGACCCGTTTTGTAAAGCGCCTGAGGACGCTCGCTGTGGTTTCATTTTCGTGCCTGATTACTTCAGCCATATTGATACAATTTAAAATAGCAAATCCTAAAAAATAAATCCACTAATCCGCCAATAAATGGAGATGAATGTGGTCTATAATCTGTCCGCCGTCGCGCCCGACATTGAATAAAAGTTTGTAGCCCGAAAGTTTTTCTTTTTCGGCGATGTCGCGAGCGGTTAAAATCAAGCGCCCCATCAGTCCGGCGTCGTCATCTTCCAAATCAGCCACGGAATGAATATGTTTTTTGGGAACCATCAAAAGATGCACTCTTTGGTCTTGTTTAATATTTTTAAAAACAACAAATTCGTCGTTTTCAAAAACGATATCCGCTTTTTCCTTTTTATCGGCTATCCGGCAAAAAATGCATTTGTCCATTTTATCCATACGGAAATTATTTTCAGCCCTTAGCGGAGGGTCTTAACTTTTTTTTAAGGTAGTCAATGATTTTTTCCTGCCGGATGGTCTCTTGGGATCCCGAAACCATATCCCGCACGATAACCGTCCCGTCCAGCGCTTCTTTTTGGCCGATTATCAAAGCGGCGAAAGATCCGGCTCTGTCGGCCAGAGATAATTGCTGACGCAAACCGTCTTTGGCGAATGACTGGGCGATGGTTAACTTGGCTTTTCGCAAGGATTCAAAAAGAGCCAGTGTTTTTTTCTTGGCCTGCGGACCCACCTGAATCAAAGACAAATCCGGTTTTTTGACTTTTACCAAATCAATTTTCCTGGAAGCGAGCTCCTCGACTAAACGATCAATCCCTATGGAGGCGCCGACTCCGAACAATTTTTTCTCCCCCAAGTCCTCGGCCAGATAATCATAACGCCCTCCCGCGGCCAGAGCAGAAGGTATAGCTGGAATCGGTTTCTCTTTCTTTACGTCCTCCGGCGCTTCCGTCTGCGGGGTCGCGGGCAAAACCGCTTTTTCTTTTTTACTCGGCTCCGGCTCGGAAAAAATTTCAAAGACCGTTCTTGAATAGTAATCCAGCCCCCGCACCAGATGCGGATTCAAAAAATAAGGGACGGCAAGTTCGTCTAAAAGCTCCAAAACGCTTTTAAAATGCGCCCGACAATCCTGGCAAGTAAAATCAATCATTTTCGGCGCCTCGCTCCTCAACTCCACGCAAGACGCTTCCTTGCAATCAAGAAGGCGCAACGGATTTTGCTTAAGCCGGCGCTTGCAATTCTTGCAAAGAGAATTGATTTTTCGCCGGTAATAAGCCACCAATTCTTTTCTGAATTCGCCTCGGCACTCTTTGTCGCCCAAAGTATTTATGTGCACGACGAAATTTTTAAAGCCAAGTTCCTGAAAAATCAGCGTGAGTACCCTGATAACCAGCGCGTCTGAAAATCCGGCCTCGTCCCCCAGAATCTCCAAATCAAACTGGCCGAATTCGCGAAATCGCCCTTTTTGCGGACTTTCGTGCCTGAAAAAAGAGCCGAAAGTATAGAGCATCACCGGCTGCGTCCAGGACTGCATGCCGTGTTCAAAATAAGCGCGCACCGCCGGCACCGTCCATTCGGGACGCAAGACGAGATTATCTCCGCCTCTCGTGCGAAAAGAATACATTTGTTTTTCAACGACATCCGAGGTTTCGCCTAGTGTGGGAATAAAAAGGTCCGCGTGTTCAATATGCGGACTGCGCAAGGCCTTAAAACCATAGGCCTCGGCTATCTCCGCCGCCTTGGACTCCAGGGCGCGCCAAACCAAAACATCGTGGGGCATCAAATCCCTGGTGCCTTTCGGAGTTTTTAAAAATTCTTTTTTGGATTTCTTGGGCATATATGATTTATTGCTCCATCGGCGAAGCCAACTGACGCTGACCAGGCATATAAGCAAAAGTGGTTGCCGGCCATAATCTTAATAAAGCCCTGCCGGTTATGTTTTCTCTCGGGAGCGGCCCCCAACTGCGCGAATCCAAGCTGAAAAGATTATTGTCGCCCATCACGAAATATTCATCGTTTCCCATCTGCCATTCTTTGCCGTCAACGACCAATTCCTCGCCTGGAAGCCCGACTATCCTTTTTATGAAAAACTTTGACGGGTCCAGGGGGTAGCGAAAAACTATAACATCGTCTTTTTGGGGCTCGCGGATAAAATTATAAGTCAGTTCGTCAATAATCAAATAGTCGCCCGATGAAAATGTCGGCGCCATTGATTCGCCCGAGACGATAAAGGGCTGGGCAATGTAAAGCCGTATCGGCATAACAATCGCTAAAACAATAATGCCGAATTTGGCTATTTCCCAGACGCCGGACCAAAATTTAGATCGCATTTAATAAAAATATCACGATTTTTTGTTTAAATCAAGGCGCAATGGTAATATGGGCGTAATGAAAACAATAATCGGTTTAGGCAATCCGGGCGAGGAATATAAACAAACCCGCCACAACGCCGGACGGCTCGCTTTGGAATACTTTGCAAACCCTCCTTCGCTAAAGCTATGGAGGGCAAGGAAAAATGACTTTTCGGATTGGGAATTTGCCAAAAAATATGAGTCGCTCGCATCCGAAGGAAAAATCGGCAAAAAGCCGGTTTTATTGTTATTGCCAGAGACCTTTATGAATAACTCGGGCAAGGCGATCGCGCATCTAAAAGCTAAAAGCTATAAGCTAAAAGCTGAATTGATCGTCCTTCACGACGATATTGATTTGCCGTTGGGAAAAATCAAAATTTCATTCGGTCGGGGTTCGGGCGGGCATAAAGGAGTTGAATCAGTAATCCGCGCGTTAAAAACAAAAGATTTCTGGCGAATTCGTATTGGCGTCTCGCCGAAAAACAAGCCGCCGAATAAAAAAATTCCTGACTTTCTGACCTCGCCTATGCGTAAATCCGATTTTGAAATCCTTAAAAAATCATTTAAAAAAATTTCCGAAGCGTTGGAAACCATGCTTTCGAAATCCCCAGAAAAAGCAATGAATCTTTACAACTGAATTTGTTTCTGTAAAAATCTTAAACATTGCCCCAAGGCAATGAAAAACAACCAAATATCATTCTTATCGTGGGGCTTACCCCATATTTTTTGGAAAAGCCCGTTTTGTGGTGGGAAGAAAATGAGGAGGAAATAATAAAAAAGCGCGGTCTAAGTCCGACTTGGACCAGAAACACGGTTTTGGCTGAAGTCGGGCAAAAAATAAAGCAAAGCGAATTTTTACGCCGAATTTCGGAGTTGGGATATGAAAATGTTTTTGAAACGATACTCCCCGGGACTTACAAAACGCTTGGCTCAACGATTGTTATCTTTCCAATCAATAAAAAAATCCCTTGGGGCGTGGAATTCTCGGGCAATATCGTAGAGGCGATTGAAAAACACGAAACAATCGCGAAAGGCGATCTGACACTAAAGCCGCAAAAAAATAAAGAATTGAATCTTGCTTCGGGCGATTATGTCGTCCATATAGACCACGGAATCGGAATTTTCCGGGGCCTGGAAGAAAAAAACGGCGAAAATTATTTTAAAATTGAGTACGCTTCTCCCGCGCACGGAGCCGACCCCGACGCGCTTTTCGTCCCGATTTCGGAAAAAAAACGCCTTGAGCCGTATTACGGCCTTGAGCGTCCGCGTTTAAACAGGTTGGGCAGCCAATTCTGGACCAGAACCAAAAAGAAGTCGCGCGAAGAAATAATCGCCTTCGCCCAAGAACTCATAAAAATTTATAAAAATCGCGTCATTCAAAAACGTCCGCCCTACCTGCCTGACTCGTTTGAAAAAATTGTCTGGGATTCATTCAGGCACGAACTTACTCCGAGCCAGGAAAATGCCCTTGAAGAAATTTTAAGCAATATGACTAGTCCCGAACCTATGGATAGAATCTTAACGGGAGATGTCGGCTTTGGGAAAACCGAACTGGCGCTGCGCGCCGCGCTTCGCGCGGCACTAAACTGCAGACAAACGGCGATCCTTGCGCCAACCACCGTGCTTGCCGACCAGCATCTTTCGGTCTTCAAAGAACGTCTTAAAAATCTGCCGATAAAAATCGGGGGCTTAACCCGCTTATCACCCGAAAAAGAAAATAAAAAAACGCTGGAAAATCTGGCCGAAGGCGAAACGGATATCGTTATCGGCACGCATCGCTTGTTTTCAAAAGACGTTAAATTCAAAAATCTGGGATTGGTGATAATAGACGAAGAACAACGCTTTGGGGTCCGGCATAAAGAGCATTTCAAAAAACTTCACCCGGCAACCGATATCCTTTCGCTTTCAGCTACTCCCATCCCGCGCACGCTCACTTTCTTTT
>CAZNNT010000009.1:25368-26755 GCA_964574495.1 uncultured Candidatus Saccharibacteria bacterium | reverse complement strand
CTTGGTGCCGCGGGTGGGAGTTGAACCCACATGACCTTGCGGTCGCAGGATTTTGCCTGCCCCGTAGCTCCGCCGGAGGCGGATGGTATGGGGAGTTCTGTGCGTCCCGTACAAGTGGTGGCCGGGGAGGGACTTGAACCCTCACGACCTTGCGGCCAATGGATTTTGAGTCCATCGCGTCTGCCGATTCCGCCACCCGGCCACCAGCTATACGGGATAAATCTGCCAGCCTGTCCCGCACCGTGATTGCGAAGCAATCTCTGGTGCGGGGTTCCGCCACCGCGGCATAAACTTCTACGATAAATCTATCTATTTATCCACCCATTGTCAAAAAATTTTGGTTTGTTAATCTATAAATATCCATGCCCGAAAATTTATCAAACGAAAACAGGTCCGAAAGCATTTTTTGGATTGAAACCGAAAATATCAGGCCAAATCCTCTTCAGCCAAGGCGAGAATTTGATGAGGCAAAGCTCAACGATCTTGCCGAATCAATCAAACAATACGGCATTCTTCAGCCATTGGTGGTGGTGCGCGAGGAACGGGAGGCCCCCACGGGCATCGCGGTTGATTACGAATTGATTGCGGGCGAGCGGCGATTGCGAGCCGCCAAGATCGCCGGACTTGACCATGTGCCCGTAATAATACGAAGCGAGCCGGCCGACAAAGTTAAATTAGAACTGGCCTTGATTGAAAATGTCCAGCGCGAGGATTTAAACCCCATTGAGCGGGCCGCGGCTTTTAAGCAATTGATGGACGAGTTTAAATTGCGCCAAATCGATGTCGGCATCAAAGTCGGAAAAAGCCGCGAGTTTGTGGCCAACACTTTGCGTCTTTTAACTCTTCCCGAATACATACAAAAAGCATTGATTGACGGCCGAGTGAGCGAAGGGCACGCCAGAGCTCTTATGATGCTGGTTGAACGTCCCGAAGAACAGGAGGCCCTGTTTAACGACATTTATTTCAAACGGCTTTCGGTGCGAGACGCCGAGCGGGCCTCGCGCCGGATAGCGGTTAATCGCGTAAGAAAGCATGACGGTATTCCCGATGCCGAGACCCGTTCTCTTGAAGATCGTTTGCGCGAGGCGCTTGGCACCAGAGTATATATAGAAAGGAAAGGCATCGGCGGAAAGATTTCCATTGAATTTTTCTCCGAAGAAGAATTGCAGAATTTAATAGGCCAAGTTATAGCTCAAAGAGCCGCGTCTGAAAAAAGAATTTTAAACGCTCCGGTCGCGCAAAGCCGTTCGGAACGAGAAGAGCCGCAACAGGCAATTCAAGAACCGTCCGCGCCGGATTCTTTAGCCGAGGATTCCTTGGAGACCTTTAAAGAGCCGGAAGCGGAATTAAAAATAATGACCGCTCAAGCCCGCCCCGAAGACCTGAA
>CAZNNT010000009.1:22565-25268 GCA_964574495.1 uncultured Candidatus Saccharibacteria bacterium | reverse complement strand
TTAATTTTTCTCCGCCACCGATTGCACGCCTTTTATTTTTTTCAGGCGGGTTTTGACGCGCTCCAGTTGTTCGTTATTTTTGCTCCGAAATTTTAAAGCGATGGACGGAAAATTATCGTCTTTGGCGGCGCTTGATATGTTTTCTATGCTGATTTTAAAGGAAGCCAGCACCTCGGTGATGTCTTTTAAAATACCCACCCGGTTTTTTACGACTATGTTAAGCTCGGTTTGGTCTTGGTCCTTTTTTTGAGACGGCCTGAATATGCCGAGTTCTCTTTTAATGCGGCCTTTGGCCAAAGAGGTCTTCACGAAATTAAGCCATTCCGCTGACGGTTTCCTGTTTTTTTTGATTATTATTTCCACGGTGTTGCCGGATGAAAGGGGGGTTGAAAGCGGAACCATTTTGGAGTCCACCTTCGCGCCAGACGCGCGATTGCCTATTTCGGAATGAATATGATAAGCAAAATCAATGGGCGTGGAGCCCTCCGGCAGGTCTATAACGTCTCCTTTGGGAGTCAGAACGAAAATGCGGTCTTTAAAAAAATCAATTTTCAAGGATTCCAAAAATTCCTCGGAACTTTGTGCCCGACTGAATTCTTTTTGCCACGATTGCAGTTGTTTAACCCACGAAAATTTCTTTCCGCCCAATTCCGCGCCGCCCTTGGGTTTTCCGGCTTCGTCCCAGAACCAGTGGGCGGCGATTCCGCGCTCGGCTTCTTCGTGCATTTCCCGCGTTCTTATTTGAAACTCCGTCGGCCGTCCGTCAAGGCAGAATACGGTGGTGTGCAAACTTTTATAGCCGTTGGGTTTGGGCAGAGCGATGTAGTCCTTTATTCTTCCGGGCACGGGCCGCCATAATTTATGAATGGCGCCGAGGGTTGAGTAGCAGTCCTCCAGATTTTTTACGATAATCCGGACGGCTACCAAATCCAAGACCCGGTCCCAATCCATATCGCGGCGCAGAAGTTTTTTCCAGGCGCTGTAATAATGTTTGGCGCGCGCGGCCATTTCCAGCGGTTTTATGTTTTCGGCCGCCAGCTCTTTTTTTAAAATCGGTATTATTTTTTTAATATATCTTTCTCTTTCGGGAATTCTTTCCCCGACCTCTTTTTTGACCCATTCGTATTCTTGAGGATAGACATATCCGAAGGCCAGATCCTCCAGTTCATTTTTAATTTCCGCCATGCCGAGACGATCCGCGATGGAAGCGTAAATCTCCAAGGTTTCACCGGCGATTCTTTTCCGTTTTTCTTCGGACGGCAGGGCAAAGAGCGTTTTCATATTGTTGAGCCGGTCAACCAGTTTTAGAACCACCACTCTTATGTCTTCGGCCACCGCCAGAAACATGCGCCGCATGGATTCGGCGGCGCGCTCCACGCCCCGGTATTTCAGCTTATCCACTTTGGTTACGCCTCTTACCAGAAAAGCCACTTCGTCTCCGAAATTTTTTTTGATGTCGCGCAAAGTCGCGACATTATCTTCAATCGTGTCATGCAAAAGGGCGGCCGAGATTGTGTCGGCATCAAGTTTCAGCGCCGCAACGCCCAAAGACACTTCCACGACATGATTGATATACGGCTCGCCGGAGAGCCGTTTTTGGCCGCGATGCGCCGAACACGCGTATTTTAAAGAGGCCTCAATTTTTTTCAGATCTTCGGCTGAAAATCTTCGTCCGCCGGACCTTTCCAGCAATGCCGAATACTCGCTCCATCCCAGATCTTTGCCGTTAAAGTCCCGTTTGTTTATCACGATTAGATTATATGTTATAATATAAGAATATGGAAAATGAATCAACGAAATCGGTTTTGATAATAGAGGACGATAAATTTTTGCGCGATCTTATGGTTTTGAAATTAAAAAAAGAGGGCTTCAGAGTGTCTGAAGCCGTGGAAGGCGAAGAGGGGCTGAAAAAAACCAAAAGCGAAAAACCCGATATTATTATTCTTGACCTTATTATTCCGGGCATGGATGGGTTTGCTTTTTTGGAAGCCGCGAAAAAAGATCCGGCTACGGCCACGATTCCGGTAATTGTCCTTTCTAATTTGGGACAGCGCGAAGACATGGAACGGGCCAAAGCCCTCGGCGCCAAGGACTATATGGTCAAGGCCCAGCTTACGCCCGTAGAAGTTGTTGAAAGGGTTAAAGCGGTTTTACGCGAATCTTACATTTAAAAAAGCCGTATGTTTAAGCGATTGGGCGTCGACGGCGTTAAGTCCGTCCGTTTGACCAGCCGGGACTACCCGCTTTATTTAAGCGAGATTCCGCAGCCGCCGCGAGAACTTTATTATTTAGGAGAGCTTGATTTTTCTTTACCCTCGGTGGCCATAGTCGGAACTCGTCGAGCCACGCGTTACGGCTTGGAAACATCTTATAAACTTGCTTTTGATTTGGCTTCGGCCGGTATTTTAGTGGTTAGCGGCTTGGCTCTGGGCATTGACAGCCAGGCGCATCTGGGAGCGGTGAATGCCGGCGGAAAAACAATCGCGGTTCTGGGGTCGGGCGTAAAAAATATTCACCCTTTGCAAAATAAAATTTTGGCGCAAAAAATAGCCGCGGGGCACGGAGCCGTTATTTCAGAGTTCCCGCCGGCTTATCCTCCCGACAAATGGACTTTCCCCCAAAGAAATCGGATAATCGCCGGTTTGAGCCGCGCGGTTATAGTGGTGGAAGCCCCCGAGAAAAGCGGCGCTTTAATTACCGCCA
>CAZNNT010000009.1:0-22555 GCA_964574495.1 uncultured Candidatus Saccharibacteria bacterium | reverse complement strand
CGCTGGATTACAATCGCGATGTGGGCGCGGTTCCGGGCGAGATTACTTCTTTAAATTCATACGGCACGAATATGCTTTTAAAAATGGGCGCGGCGGTAATCCGTTCGGCTGATGATGTTTTGGAGATGCTGGGCATGAAGCCGCGCGAATCAGGACTTGACAAAATGACCGACACCGCCCAATATTTATTGGACTTGCTGGAAAAGCCGTCCGACACGGATTCAATGCTGAAAAAAAGCGGGCTTGATCCGTCTAAACTCAATCAGGAGTTAACGCTTTTGGAACTTGCAGGAAAGATTAAAAATATGGGCGGCTTATTTCATAAGAAATGAAATTAGTTATCGTAGAATCCCCAACTAAAGCCAAAACCATTTCCCGATTTCTCGGTCGGGATTTTAAAGTTGAATCGTCTTTCGGGCATGTTCGCGACCTTCCCGCGTATGAGCTGGGAGTTGATGTTGAAAACGGATTTGAGCCGCATTATGTCGTGCCTAAAAAAGCCAAGGGCGCGGTCAAAAATTTAAAGGGGCTTGCCGCCAAGTCCTCGGAGGTGATTCTGGCGACAGACGAAGACCGCGAAGGCGAAGCAATCGCCTGGCACATCACAAAAGCCCTGGGATTGGACAAGGTCAAAGCTAAAAGCTCAAAGCTAAAAGCCGTGGAACGAATTGTCTTTCACGAAATTACCAAGCGCGCCATTGAAGACGCGCTTAAAAATCCGCGCGAAATCAATTTGACTTTGGTTGAGTCCCAGCAGGCGCGCCGAATTCTTGACCGGCTCGTGGGATACAAACTCTCGCCGTTTTTGTGGCGCAAGGTTATGCGCGGACTTTCTGCCGGGCGCGTGCAGTCGGTGGCTTTGCGTCTGATAGTTGAGCGCGAAACGCAAATCAAGGCCTTTACACCAGTAACTTTTTGGACGATTGAGGCGGAGGTGCAAAAAAAAGGATGCGCGAACCAAGAAGGCGAGTGCCTTCCGTTTAAAGCCCAGCTTGAAAGCGTGAATAAAAAATCGCCGTCCGAACCCGGCTTCACCGATAAAGAAGAAGTTGATTTAGCGGCTAACGATTTAAAAAAAGCCGAATTCAAATCGGTCTCGGTTGATAAGAAATCAAGAAAAAGAAATCCTTTGCCGCCCTTCACCACTTCAACTTTGCAGCAAGACGCTTACCGGCGGCTCGGATATTCCGCCAAGCGCACAATGATGTCGGCACAGCGTCTTTACGAAACCGGCTTCATCACTTATATGCGCACCGACTCCGTTAATCTGGCGCAAGAAGCTCTGAATAAAGCCGAAGAGTTCATAAAAAAAGAGTTCGGAGAAAATTTCAGCTCCAGACGCGTTTTTAAAACCAAATCGCGCCTGGCCCAGGAAGCTCATGAAGCAGTGCGGCCCACAAATCCGGAATTAGACCCGCAAAAAGCGGCGGGCGAAATAACAGACAGGTCGCAATTCAAACTTTATGACCTTATCTGGCGGCGTTTTACGGCTTCGCAAATGCGTGAGGCGGTTTTTGACGAAACGGTCATAAAAATAGAAGCGCGGAATAAAAATGTTTATGAATTAAAAGCCGCGGGCTCCGTGATTTCTTTTGAGGGCTTTTTAAAGGTTTATCCGTCCAAGGCCGAAGAAATCATTTTGCCGAATTTGGAAGGTTCGGCGGATTTGAATTTGCTTGGTTTGGAATCGGTTGAGCGTCAGACCCGCGGGCCGGCGCGTTATTCCGACGCCACTCTGGTTAAAGAACTTGAGAAATTGGGGATAGGCCGGCCGTCCACTTACGCGCCCATTATTTCAACCATTGAAGAACGCGGCTATGTCGTTCGCGATGAGAAAAAAAGTTTCCAGCCGACCGAAATCGGGGAAAAAGTAAATGAAATTTTGGTTAAAAACTTTTCGGAAATTGTTGACGTGGATTTTACGCGAAAGATGGAGGGCGAGTTGGACGAAATCGCCGAGGGCAAAAAAGAAACTAAAGAAGTTTTAACCGCTTTCTACGAGCCCTTCATTAAAAATTTAAACGAAAAATATCAAAGCGTGGTTAAAGAGGACTTGTCCCTGCCGACTGACCGCAAGTGTCCTGAATGTTCTAAGCCGCTTGTGATCCGGCAGGGGCGGTTCGGTAAATTTATCGCCTGCTCCGGTTTTCCGGAATGTAAATACACCGAAGCCCTGCCGCCCCCGACCATAGATATGAAATGCCCCATATGCAAAGAAGGCGATGTGGTGATTCGTCAGACCCGCAGAAGAAGAACTTTCTACGGATGTTCCAAATGGCCCGAATGCAGTTTTGCCGCTTGGCGCAAGCCGACCGGAAAATTATGCATTGAGTGCGGACATCCTTTGGTTGAATCGCCAAAAGGAGAATCCTGTTCAAATAAAAACTGTTCATTCAGGGCCAAAAAAATAAAAAAAGCCGAAGTTGACACGGAAAAATCCTGAGCGTAGCATAAAATCAGATTATTTTACATCAAAAGGAGGGCCTCAATGGTCGGCAATCTGGTCTTTGACGAGGATTACGAAGAATTAATTTATTGCCAGGTTCCCAGAGCTCGGCTGGAATGCATAATTTGCATTGACAGCACTGTTTTGGGTCCGGCTTTGGGCGGAACAAGATTTTATCCTTACGCGAATTTTGAAGCCGCGAAAATTGACGCGATACGTTTGGCCCGCGGCATGACTTATAAGGCCTTGATGCTTTGGCATAATTGCGAACTTCCTCCCCATCGTTTGCGCCCCCAGCTTCGGCTTGGAGGCGGCAAAGCGGTGATTATCGGCGATCCGAATGTTTTAAAAACGCCCGAATTGTTTTTTGAATTTGGATGGGCGGTCAATCGTCTGATGGGCCGTTTTATCACCGGCGAGGATATGAATATCAAAGTTGAAGATGTTGAACTTATCGGCCGCGCGACCGAGTTTGTGGTCGGAAGAAGCCGCGCTGCCGGGACCAAAGAAAGAGGCAAAGCCGGAAATCCGGCCGAGTACACCGCTCTTGGATGTATGGCCGGACAGCGGGCCGCCATGCAGTTTTATTTCAAATCAAGGAAGTTTGAGGGACGGCGGCTGGTTTTTCAGGGCGCCGGAGAGGTCGGGTTCAGGCACGCTCGGTTTGCGCGCGAACAGGGAGCTCGCATTGTCGCTTGCGATACCGACCCCGATAAAATTCGCAGAATCAGAGATGAGGTGGGCGCTGAAATCGTTGACCCCGATAAGATTTACGAAGCGCCGGGAGATATTTTCGTGCCCTCCGCCATCGGCGGGACGGTTAATGCCGAAACCATCCCCCTGATTCAATGTCCGATAATCGCCGGTTGCGCCAATAATCAGCTGGCCGATCCAAGGACTGACGGCGAGCTTCTGATGAAAAGAAGGATTCTTTATGCCGTTGATTTTGTGCTTAATGCCGGCGGGCTTAGGGCGGTGGCTGATGAAATGGCTATTGACGGCTTTCGGGCCCCGCGCGTTCTTGAGGATATAGAAGAGGGGATTTACAGGGGAGTTTTGGAACTGTTGGAAAAATCCAACCAAACCAACAGGCCTCCGCAAGAAATTGCCGAAGAATTCTGTCAGGATAAACTCGAAGCCATCAGACAAAGCAATGGTCTGGAAATTTAATTCAGTGGACAGAACCCCGTTCTGTCCATTTTTGTTTTGCGGGTCTTGCAATATTTTTTGAATATGTTATATTGTTGCCAGCAGTAAAAGGTTGGTTCGTTGATTTTCAAACAGTCCTAACCAAGGGAGGAAATTTGGTGCCTGACCTAAAACTTCGGTGGCATAAACATCATGGTTTATCCGGTTTGTCGCTGGGTATTGGTTTGCAGTCGGTTTTTGATCTGGATGTAAAGTTTGAATTTTATGGGCCCATGTTTACGGGAGCGGGCGTCGAGGAAGTCGTGGAAATGATTTTCCGCGGGCATTCTGACCATAGGAACGACAAAGTTTATCTTCCGGCTGAAGTTGCGGCAGGGGAGATGAGCTTTATGCCTTTTGTTTTGTCTCCGAAGCCAACGCATCACAATATTGAATTTCATCGCAAGAACGGCGTTTTCGCGGTTGCGGGACGCCACGGCGAGGAAAATGCTTTTGGTCTGTCTTGGGAAGGCAAGGAGTACCTGCGTTTGGCGTTTCCAAACGAGACAGACAAGTTTCCAGATACTTTCATTCTGATTGAGAAAAAAAATGTTCGCGGCGAATACCTTGTTGTTAAGGTCTCTTCGGATTTTGCCGAGCCGCGGGAGTTTGTGGTCGGCGAGCCGGTTGTAGTTAAGTGGGAGATTGTCGGTCTTGACGACGCGCCGGAGTGTCTGAAAAAGGCGGTTGAAGACCAGAGAAAAAACGCTGAAGTGGAGGCGTTGGCTTTAAGACAAATACAAGGCGCTTTTACCAGAATGAAAAGGACTTGACAAACAGGACAGGATAGATTATAATAGAAGACAGGAAGATAAAAGAATGATTTCAGTAAAAAGTAAGTCCGAGTTCCTTAAACCCCCAATAGAGGAGAATTGCGCATAGATAAAAATTAAATGCTGTGTAAGGCGCTGTGTCCGAATAAACCGACCCAACCAGGGTCTGGCGCGCTCTTGCGCCAAATCAAGAAAGAGGAGATCCCGGAGATGGGAACGAAAGGAACCAAGAAGAATCTGCCTCCGAAGATGGGGGAGAAGACAGGAAGGGGGAGGCTCGATAACGCGACGCTGAATGCGATCGCGGAGGGTCTCCAGGTTGATTACCCTGTAGCCGTTGCGGTCGCCTTCAAGCACCTTGGCGACGCGGCGGCCGTTTCGTTGCGGCCGGAAGATGTGACCCCGGCTCTCCTCGACGAGCTGAAGAAGCTGGTCGTTCCGAAGCCAAGGTCCGGCGACGAGACGAACAACAGAGGGAGGTTCGACGTCCGGCACTTCTTCGGCTCCGACGAAGTGCTGAAGGGGTGGCGAGAGAGGCGTTGGGAGGGCGCGGGAAGTATCTTCGACCTTTCCAAGGGTCTCGAGAGGGCTGGATTCGACACCGAGTCCAACCGCGTCATGTCTGTCGAGCAGATGGACAAGGTGGCCGAAGAGGTCCGGACGCGAAACTCCATCATCAAGCAGCGGGAGGCCAGGAGAAACGACTCGGCGGGCGAAGACCCGGCGCCCTGCGAGTCGCCCCTACACCGGGGTGAAAGGGTTCCCTTCACGCCGAAGGAATGGAACATAGTCAACAGGGCGACCATGGAGGTCGTTTGCCACCAGGAGGGCAAGAAGAAGGACGAGCCCATGGTGGCGGGCCAGTTCACCCTCCTTCCGGAGGATCCAGGAAACCCCGAAGGGGCCCTTCTGAAGGTCCTTCATTGTGAAGAGTGCATGGCGATGGTGAATGCCATCGCCAGGAAGGCGGGAATCAACCAGCCCTGGTACAGTTCGACCGGGGCAGAGGGGAAGCTCTACTTCCATGAGCACCCGGAGGAGTTCAAGGCCAAGAATGAGGCCGAGGCGGCGTCCGCTCTGGTCGAGGCCCAGGTGCGAGGGGGCATCGGCAAGCCCCGGACCCGTCGGCCGTCCACTCACCGGTTCTAAGGAAGGGGCAAGGGTCCCTGACTTCGGATCGGGGCAACACGGGGCTGGGGAGGGTTCAAAACCCTTCCCAGCCCAACTTTTTAAATTTTATAGTTTTAATAGCTCAGAGAATTGCTAGATGCGTGGTAAGAGCTTAGCTCTTGTCAAATATCTAAGAGTTCTTTGACGGGGGCATTTTGCCCAATTTAACTATACAAGAAAGGAGTAATTAAATGGACCTGGGAGAATTTGTCGATTTGACAGACCCAGAAACACCAAGAATAAACGAATTTAAAAGGGCCTCTTCGGGCGCCGATGCTTACTTTAAGCAGATGATGCGTCTTTTCGGACGGGAATATTACGGATTTGTAAACGGAATCAGCGATGTCCAAAAAGCCGGCATTAAGTCTGTCTTTCGCCACGATCAGGCCGGAATAGAGAATTGCGAAGTGAAATTAAGCGAGCTATGGGAAGGGTTTAAAAGCGCGCGCCTTTCTGACAAAGTAAAGAGAGAAGATTTTGACCTTTTTGCCGAGGTTTTGCATCCTGATTTTGACCATCCGGTGCCGGAGTTTAAGCGCGTGACCGCTCTTCACATGGCCGGTCAGGAAATCGCCGAATTCAAGATTGTCAGGCCGAGCTGGATTCATCTCGATAAGGACGAAGAGCTTGACTTCATTCCGACAGCCGCGTCAATTGGCATCTCGTTGTCAATGTGGTTTGGCGGACTGGTTGACTCCGTTAGCGAGCTTGCCAAGTTGATGGACTTGCGATTCGAGGACGACCTTACCTTGGATTACAGGATTGACTACATGAGGCGTTATTTGCGCCAAGCCCGGCAGATGGCCGAGGTTCTTGAGGAACACGCGCATGTGCCCGGCTATATTATTGATAATTCCACATACAGATTCCAGCATTTTCGCGACGGCTTGCGTCGCGTGCATGGCCTCATTGGCAGAACTTCACAGAGGTTGAGTGACCAGTATCTGTCCAAGAGAGAGGCCGCGCATTTGCGTAAGTAGCTTAGATTTCACGCCGAGGGGTCAGTTTGACCCTCGGCGTTTTTTTAAAGGAATTGCCCCAAAAATCAGAGTCGTAAGATGAATGATTTTTGGTCGGCAAACCTTTACCCCGCCCCAATTTTGCGATAGTATTATTTTGTGAAGCGCGGGCGCCGAATAGGCGCATCCCTCATGCGGCGAAGCGCTTCGCCCCGAAAAGGGTTCAGCTATTCGCTGACGCGCTTCGCGGGGTAAAACATTTGCAAAATTGGAGCGGGGTGCTCAAATTTTAAAAAATTTTTATTTCACTATCGTTCATAAAAACTTAAAAAATTTGGCATGAAACTATTTTCCAGAAACATTTTTATAGCCCTATTTATTTTTCTTTTATTGGCCACGCTTTACCCTATGATTTTGGAAAGATTCAAAACGGCCGAAGAAATTTCTCTTTCGGCTTTATCCGAGAAAATAAAAGCCGGACAAATTGAGCGTATTGAGGTCTCCGGCGACACCTTGAATATTTCTGCTTCAGAAAGTAAAGAGTTCGTTTCCAAAAAAGAGGCGGAGGCCGGACTTACCGAAACTCTTAAAAATTACGGCGTCACCACCGAAGAATTTTCCAAAATAGACATAGCCGTAAAAAATCCCACGGGTTTCGCTTTCTGGGTCGGAGCGATTCTGCCGTTTTTGGCGCCCTTTCTTTTGATTATTTTATTTTTCTGGCTCATATCGCGCCAGGTCAAACAGGCCAATGTCCAAGCCTTTACTTTCGGACGCTCAAAAGCGCGGGTCATAATGCCCGACAACAAAAAAGATCGTGCCACTTTCGCGGATGTCGCCGGAGTTGAAGAAGCCAAAGAAGAGCTTCGGGAGGTTGTTGAGTTTTTAAAGACCCCGGCCAAGTTTTTAAAAATCGGAGCGCGCATCCCCAAAGGGGTTTTGCTGATGGGCCCTCCGGGAGCGGGCAAGACCCTTTTGGCAAGAGCCGTGGCGGGTGAAGCGAGCGTTCCGCTTTTCCACATATCGGCATCCGAATTCGTGGAAATGTTCGTTGGAGTCGGCGCGAGCCGTGTTCGCGATCTTTTCAAAATGGCCAAACGCACGGCGCCGGCCATAATTTTTATTGACGAAATTGACGCTATCGGGCGCCATCGCGGCGCGGGATTGGGAGGGGGTAATGACGAAAGGGAGCAGACCTTAAATCAGATTTTGGTGGAGCTTGACGGCTTTGAACCGCATGAATCGGTAATCGTAATGGCCGCGACTAACCGGCCGGATGTTTTGGACCCCGCGCTTTTACGCCCCGGAAGATTTGACCGTCGGGTTATCCTTGATTTGCCCGACCTTAAAGCGCGAGAGGCGATTTTAAAAATACACGCCATTAAAAAACCTCTGGCTAAAGAAGTTAACCTGCGCGTGGTAGCCGAACGGACGCCGGGTTTTTCGGGCGCTGATCTGCAGAATTTAATGAACGAGGGCGCGATACTGGCCGCGCGAAAAGACCAGAAACACATCACCCAGCAGGACCTTTTGATTTCAATTGAAAAAGTCATGCTCGGACCGGAAAGGAGGAGCCACATTTTAACGTCCGAGGAAAAAAAGATCTCGGCTTATCACGAAGCCGGACACGCGCTGGTGGCCACAGCGATGCCCGCGGCCGATCCGGTGCATAAGGTCTCAATAATTTCCAGAGGCCGCGCCGCCGGCTACACTCTTAAATTGCCGATAGAAGACCGCCATTTATATTCCAAACTTCATTTTTTGGCCGAGCTTGCCGTGTCGCTTGGAGGATACGCGGCCGAAAAAATAATTTTCGGAGAACTGACCACCGGCGCGTCAAACGATTTGAAACAGGCCACGGCCGTGGCCCGAGATATGGCGACCAAGTACGGGATGTCCGAGAAAATCGGGCCGGTCAATCTCGGTTCGGGCGAGGATATGGTTTTTCTGGGGCGGGAGATTGCCAGCGGCCAGCATTATTCTGAAAAAATGGCTTCCGAGGTTGACGGCGAGGTGAGCCGTTTTATGCGCGAAGGATTCAAAAAGGCCACCGAGCTTTTAAAAAAGCACAAAAACATTTTGGAGGCCATTGCCAAATATTTGATTGAAAAAGAAACCATAGAGCGCGATGAATTTAATAATCTGGTCAAATCCTTCGGATTGATTCCTAAAACGGCGTTAGAAACGGCTTAAAATGTAGACCAATAAAACTTTAAAAATTAAAATAAAAACCCCGCGGGCATTGCCGAGGGGGTTTTAGGCCATTTTTATGACTTTCCGGATCATCCATGCGGCAATGGCGAAAGCGATTAAAGTATCAACAATTAGCCAAACAGGGTTGAAATAAATAATTATTGCTCCCAAAAGCACTCCAAGGGAACTATAAATGTCAGTATCCAGACATAATTTGTACCTATCCGCGCTTTTGCTTGAAAGTCCGCGGCCGCGCACTATGAATCTTTGCGCCGCGTTGCCCAAGAGCCCCAATATGGTTGCCCAAAACATAATAGGCGCTATGATACTCTCCGGTTTTAAGTAGCGCTCCACCGCTTCCCACATAAGCCAAGGGACAAACAAGAAAAGAAGCAGGAAAATAATAAGCCGGGAACCGACCTTGTCTATTTTTTTGCTTCCGGTCCAAAGAGCGATAATGACCAAGACCTCAGTCGCGGCGTGGGTGAATACATGAGCCGTGTCAACGATCAAGGCCTTGCTTCCGGATAATATTCCGCCTGTAAGCTGGATAAGAATAATGAGCGCCGATAAACAGAGATTAAGCCGGAAATAAGGCAGATCTTTTAAATTTCGCGCCGCGTCATGCTCATGAGGCAATTCGTTTTACTCCATTTTTGCAGACGGGGTTTCTATAAAGATTTTAATAAAAATTAAATTAAAATCAAGGATTCGCGCGGCAGCGCGTCACCCCGCATCCTATTGCGGTTATTTGACAGACGGAATTTCAATATAACGTATCGCTAACCTATCCTGCTTAATTCAAATAGGGCTTTGAGGGGCACGACAGCTTCCTTCGTGAGAATCTTTATACTTACTTCCCGAGGTGTATTGATATCAAAATTGATAATAATTGATCCTAAATATCCCAGTTCAGTAGAAAAAACTTTTCGCTCGAACCAGTTTTCCATAAACATCGGTTTACCCAATATTTCATCGAATTTCATAAGAAAAGAAACCATGACTAGGCCGTGTGAGAAAGCAACAATATTATGATCAGCTGAAGACTCTTTAAATTCCTGAATTTTGGACAAAACCCACGAGGAAAAATGAGCAACGACCTCCTGCCCAGTCATAACTTCTGGTAAAGAACGTTCCTTAATAGCGAGCCATCCTGGAACCCACTTTCCTCCTCCGCGTCCCCCGTATAATTCCATAAGTTCTGGATGTTCAGAAACAGTTCCCTCACTTAGACGCTCATCAGTTTTGACGGAACGTATATTCCAGCCATGCTTGTGGGCAATTTCACAATAAATATCTGCTGTTTGCTTAGTCCGCAAGATGGGAGAATGTTCTATTTCAATAGCAAAATGATTGTGGTTTTTATTCCGAAATAAATTTTCAAAAAAACTGCGAGTTACTTGTTCTCCTTCACTAGAAAGCGAGCCCGCATCGCCTATTTTTGGCCCATGGCGGTAGACAACAATCTGAAGTTTTTTATTTTTATTCATGATTAAAGTAAAAGCTAATTATTGTTTCTGCGGGGTTTTTCGCTGTTTTTTCTTCGTGTGGCATCCTTGTTTCTCCCTGGGGCCGCGATTTCCTTTTTGATTATGAAACAATAGCGGATAAATATCAAGTTTTATTCTTTTTCTTTTAAGGTAGAATAAAAAAAGTCCTTCTTTTACAACAGGTGGAGGATTAATCGTGAAGAAACCATGGTTGGATTTGGCCGCTCAAATCAAGTGCGGATTGGCTTGCTCGTTTTTAACACACGGCAATATCTGGGACGACATTTTTCTGGACGAAAATTTTCTAAGACCGGATGAAGCGATAAACAAATTGGAGCCGCTATGCCATAGCGGGATAACCGCCTATTTTAATTTCAGAACAGGGGTAAGATTCGCTGAGGAGGCGATGAGAAATGCTTTTCTTCAGCTCGCCGTAAAGCCCGTTCTCTTAAGAATGGGCAGGCAGGATGACAGTCCTTTGGAACATTTTGAAAGTTTTAAAGACAGTTTGCGTCACGCTCTCTCATGGTTTAACGAAATTCTGGTTCTGTCTTGGAAAGAAGTTTTAGATAGGCAAAAAAATGATAAGGGTTTGATTGAAATTCTTTCTTTTATTAAAGAGCGTTGTCCGGAAAAGAAAAGAGATGCGTCGCCGTTTGCCGTATGCGTTTTTGAGTACGAAGAAAGCAAGCTTCCTCCGGAAGCCCCAAGTTCTTCATCGTCTTTTGACCGCATATGCTATGACTTTTTCAGATCTTGGGCGCAAGACCCGGTGATTTTGAGAAATAGGAATGTCATAATTCATATGGCCGAAACTTTGGCGGATGTTCCGCTTCAGCTCCGCGAAGATAAAAGTTTTATCAAAATAGAGGTTCCGTTGCCCGACAGGGAGGCCTTTGAAGAAATTTTGCCTGCTCTTGGAAAATTAGGCCACCTTCCCGCAGTTAAGGATTCTGAAGGCCGGGGACTTTCTATTCTTGAAATCGCCAAGATAGCCTCGGGTCTTTCCATAATTGAACTAAAACAGATTTTCCGCAGGGCATTGGTTAGCCGGGGGAAATTAACGGGCTCCGCGCTTTTTGAGCATAAAGCCAAACTTATTCAGGATAAGCTCGGCGAAATGATAACCATTGAGAAACCGCCGTGGGGTTGGGAATCAATAGGCGGACTGAATCATCATATCGGTCTTTTTGCCGTTTGGGCCGACGCTTTGAGAAGGGGAGATATCAGTAGATTGCCAAAAGGCGGAGTGCTGGCAGTGGGCGCTCCGGGAACTGGCAAAACAGTGTCGGCTGAAGCTGCCGCCCACGAAGCTGATGTGCCGTTTGTAAAATTACGCAGCACCCTTGACCCCTATGTCGGTATGTCGGAAAGAAGAACTTACCTGGCCCGGGATGTGATTTATGCCATGCGGCCGGTAGTGCTTTTTATAGATGAGTTTGACAAAATGTTTTTCTCGCAGGATAGAGTTTTTCATGGGGACTCCGGAGTGGGTTTGCGCACGATGGGCATTTGGATGGATTTCTTTTCCGACCCCAAAATACACGGTCAGGTTTTGACTATTGCCGCCTGCAACAGACCGGACAGGATTGAAACAGCCATGAAAAGAGCCGGCAGGTTTGACACCATTCTACCCTATCTTATTCCGGAAAAAGAAGATCGCCCGCATATTTTTAAGGCCTTGTTTGAAAAGGAACGCATAAGATTTTCCCTTAGCGGTCTTAATCTTGATGTCTCCGAAGTTCTGGATGACGCGTTTTTGATAAAAATCAGCGCTATGCTTGATTTTTGGTGGGACGAAAAAGAAAGTTTTCCTTCGTTGCGTCTCGGCCCTCCTCCTGAAGGAGTTGAGGAGCTTAGTATAAGACGCAAGATCACGGTTATCCGCGTAACCGGAGCGGAAATGGAAGAGGTGATAGGGTTGGCCCTGCGCCCGTTTTTAGACGAGAAAGATTCGGCCGCGCTTAGAGGTTTTTCTCAGGAAGAACGCAGTAAGTTCTTGGCCGTAAAATTTCCTCCGCGAAAGACAGTGCGTCTCGAAAGACAGGCCCTCATTGACGCCATCGAAAATTCCTTACCGCATGAGGATGCCGAGGCCTATGAAGCCATGAATTTGCTAGCCCTTCTTTCAGTAAAAGATCTGAGATTGGTGCCTCCCGAACATCGTGAGAAGGCGCGGCAATTGAGGGTTGATAAATCTCTGCGCGCGCAAATACAAAGAGGTCTTTTATCCTCGTTTGATTGATTTGGGGGCGGAATAATCCGCCCTTTTTTCTTTTGTAATTTGGTTTATATTAATATTAGGGTCAACGGTATTCTTGACAATAAAAAAGAAAGGAGCAAAACAGCAATGAAAGCGGAGATACGTTATTCGGGATTCGATTTCAAAGCCAGTGTTAAATTAAAGCCATTTTTGCCCATAGCCCGGCATTTTGCCGAAAAATGGAAAAAAAGAGTTTTTTTAGACGCGCCTTGCGGTCCGATAAAACCAAAAAGCTACGGCAAAGACGAATCTGTCCGTATACACTTTTTTTCCTGCCCCGACTCCGCGGACGCGTCAGAATTGAAAGCGCAGTCATTATGTAGTATTAATTTGCCTCAAGACGAAAAACTATCTGGTTTTAAGTGTTCTGCCATTTACACTTGCATCAGATCTCCTGAAAATACAGAAGTTGCCCAAGTAATTGAAGACACGGATATCTACATTCTTTTTGACTTGGCTCGCTGTCCTTGGCCGGGCGCGCAGCTCATTTTTTGGGAGATTCTTGAAAGAATCTCCCTCTATATTTATCAGAAAAAAGGCGGGCAGGAAAGCGAAGAAAGCAAAAAAGAAGCCGACGACAAAAGTTATTCGGGATTAAAATCGTTTATATCTCAACGAGAAGAAGAGCTTTTTCGGAAGTTCGCTCAGGCCTCTGTTTTTCTTCTTGAGCGGGAGGAATTGTCGGTCAGAAAAAATCTGGAAGAACAAATAGGCCTGATGATAGCGGACGAAGAAGAGTTGAGCCGCATTCGTATGCGTATAGAAATGCTTGATATCCTGATTGAAAAAATAAACGATGACGAAGGCAATGAGAATGAATTGCGTAAAGAATTTGAAACCATTCATAAGCTGAAAGGCGTACTTGGTCTGAGGACTAATGAAGGGCGACTATTGGTATATACGGAACCGATTGAACATAGTGTCGGATCTCCGGACGAAGGTCGCGTGCTTTCTCAGCACATTATCAGAATTGATCCGAGTTTCTTTGATGGCAGTCGCGCTGTATTTATGCAATTTGCCATTTGGGATAGCGGATGGGAAAGCGAATATTATCATCCCGGAATTGCCGATTCGGCGTTTAGCGGCAGATGTCTTGGCGGTCTTGAGCCCAGCGTGGAAAAAGCCAGAGCCGACAGGGATTTTTTGGCAGTGATTAATTTGGCCCTGCTTTATCTTGATTCAGACAACCGTTCTCCCATGAAAAAGAATGCATATAAGCACGCGCCGAATAAGAAAAAAATCAGCCAATTTTACGCAAGTGAAGAAGAAAAAGAGGCGGCTTGCCGCGCTTATATCCGGATGGTCAGCAACTATCGCGGTAAATATCAAAAAGATCTTTTTGGCAAAGAATTATCAGAACTGAAAAAAAAGGAAAAGTCCAGATATAGATCTTGGATCGCCCATCGGAAAAACGCGACTTGTTTCGGGATTACCAATATGTTTTTGCAGGACTTTGCAAGGAATATCCCGCTTAAGGAGGAATTTCGTAAGCTGGTATTAATTTCCGAATTGGTTTTCATTGAAATCTGGCCGGACTTTATCGGGTTGGTGTTTGCGCCCGGCCCAAGCAAGGGAAACGGTAAAAAAATAGACTTCCCGGGGACTCTTAGAATGGTTATAGACATAAAAAATCCCACTGTTTTTGTGTTGAATTCCATCGATTCAAATACGGAGGCCTATTTGGTGGAGAGGATGTCTTGGGTAGAGGGCAAAAAGAAGCCGGGGAATGAATCTGACTTCTGCAGGGAGGTAAGGCGGGGAAGGGTGGGCAGCGCGATTGAGATGATCTTCGGATATTTGAGAGGAAGCGGCAAAGTGAAAAGCGGGGCGGAGAGACGCGGTGTTTTTAGCCGCAAAGAAGTTGAAAGATTTTTATGCGGCAAAGTTTTCCCGCGGTCCGATCGGGGGTGACAACTATGGACAACCGGTGGATATTAAACGCTGGCTCAAATTTATGCGTGATTCCTCCTCTGGGTCTCCAATTGGCGCGCCAAACGGAAGCGGACATATTACTTGCGGCTATTGCGGCTTTAGAACTTTTTGGATCAGAAGTTTCGGGATTGGCGGAATTGGAGGTCGCGGATGGTTTCTTCCGGGATAAAGGCCTGTTAATTTTAAGACAGATTTGCTCGGAGTATAGGACTGATATAGAAATAAATGATTTGTCCGGATTTTACGAGAAGATTAAAAAAGAAGGCACGGAGGTTCTGAATTTTCATCTTTGGTGGCATAGCCACGGCGATGCCGATGTCTATTTCAGTTCGAAAGACAGATCAACGATCAAGAATCATATGATATTACTGCTGAACAAGGAACATCTGAAACTTTGTGAAATTCTTTCACGAGTGCCAGACGCGACAGTCGCGGGTCCCTTTATCTCGCTGGTCGTCAATGCTCTTGGCGACATGCTGGCTCGATGCGATTTTCTCTTAAGAAGGGAAGTAGACGGAAGAGAAATTTTCAGCCGTCTCCAAATAGAAGATTTTTTAATTATCAGGAATTTTCCTCCGCCTTTGAAAAAATTGTCCAAAGAGGACGCAGAATTTTTGGAATCAAGGTACGGAATCGTTAAAAACCTTGTGCTCCAAAAAGTAACGAGAGTATCTGAAAGGAGAAGAAGATGATTAAAGAAACCGTGAATATCGTGGGGTTGGGAGGCATTGGTTCGTATATCGCCGAAGAGGCCGCGCGCATAGGTTGTTCGCGTCTGAATCTGTTTGATGATGACCGGGTTGAACCCCACAATCTCGGAAATCAGCGCTATAGCGGACTAAATCAAGTGGGACTTTTTAAGGCCGAAGTTATGACTGAAAAATTAGTCGGACTTGCGGATTGGCACGCTGGTCGCGGGATTGAAATTGAAATTATCGCTAAATGCGAACGAGTCGGAGCCGAATCAGAGCTTCTGGGAATTGTCATAGTCGCCGTGGATAGTATTGAAGCCAGAAAGGAAATTTTTTCCGTTTGCAGATTGAATCCGGCTATCCCTTTATACATTGAAGCCGGAGCCGCGGAAAACGAAGGCGTAGTGCATGTTTTCGTGCCGCATGACCCCGATCATGTTAGAGCTTATGAATGGCTGCTTTCCGCTCTTTCTGGACATGGCCCCAATCCTTGTGTGCGTCGCGGCATGGGAGGGCAATTTGCCAGCATTGTTTCTGATTGGCTGATAAAGTTTGGAGAAGGAAAACTGCCCCCGACTCTTATATCTTCTTATATTCATTATAGAAATTTGCCTCAAGTTGTAAGCGAACCGACAATCAGTTATCCTTAAAGAAGAGGCCTAACGCCGGAAAGGAGGACGCGGTGCAAAAAGAGCGGCAGAAACAGAATCCTCCGGGTGGGGGAGAAGAATTTGACTTTTTTGTTAAAGCAAGAATACAGGGTGAAGAGGTCAGGATTGGCGTAAGACGAGGCGATAGATTGAAAGATATTCTTGCGAGAGCCAAGTTTCAGATGACGGGAGGTCTGATTTTAAAATTGAATAACCGCAGTTTGAGAATTAACGCCGAGAGTTTGGAACTTGAAGATAACCCAATTCTTGAAGAAGGAGATTTTTTGGTCATTGAAAACACATTTTCCGGAGGTTTTTTTAGTTCTTTCTAAAAATCTCGAGCGCCCCTCTCATAAGAGAGGGGTTTTGAGTTTTTCAACGGAAGACAAATATTGGGCATGCCAGGACTCGAACCTGGAACCACCAAGGTATAAGCTTGGCGCTCTGCCATTGAGCTACATGCCCGTAGATTATATTAATTTATTTTTTTGAGTTTGGCAAAAACCTTCTTTTGTTATATAAATAATAGAGATTACCCCCGCCCTTTTACATGAGGAGGAACAAGTGAAAAAGACATCCGTAATCGAACTTAAGCCGGAATCTTTGAGAAAAAAAACCACGGCCGAAGAGATTGGGGCTATTTTAGCCGCGACAGATTTGGAGCCGTCGGCAAGTAAAAGTTTCGTAGGTTTGGACCAACAAAGATTTTTAAAGGCCTTGGAAATCGGACTTTCCGTTCCCGGCTCAACTCATAACATCTTTGTTTCGGGATTTTACGGATCAGAAGCGCCGGATGTGATCTCTAATAAAGCGCGCGAGGTTTTAAGGGACAAGAGAAGTTTTCTTGAGTCGGAATGCGAAGATTGGATTTATCTTTACAATTTTGATAATCCCGCCTGTCCGCGGGCCATTTCTTTGCCGAAGGGCGGCGCTAAACGTTTTAAATTGGGTTTGTGTCTGGTTTTGGGCAATCTGAAAATAATGATTCCTGAAAACATAGCAAATTCCCCGGATATCGCGGCCATTGAAATTTCTCATAGAGAGTTTCTGAGAACAGAAGAAGAAAAATTGATTGATCTGGCAAGAAAATGCGGGCTCATTATGGAGGTTAATGAAGGCGTAATCCATTATCGCCGACCGAATAGAGAGGAAATTGAAAAAGATGAAGAAATAAAAAAAGCCGTCGGTCTTACGGCGGATGAATTGGGAAAGCTCAAGAAGGATTTTGATGAAGCCGCGCAGGATTTTTTTAAAAACATTTCCTCAAAAACTCTTTCGATTGGCGAAGAAATACGCATGGCCTCTCTTGCGTCCGCCGGCGACGCGTGCAAAAAAGCCATCGGGTCTTTTAAAGAAGCGTTTGCAAAAGAATTCGGGGACTCTTCATTGGGAGCGGGCGTGCTGACTTTTTTGGACGAGCTTCAAAAACACAGCGCTGAAAATTACGGAGATTTTATGACTTCCGTCGATAACGCCAATCAGCCATCGTCCGAGAACCCTCCGCGGAAAAAATTTCTTCCGTGGGAAGTTAATGTTTTTATAGATAATTCCGGCACAGAAGGCGTGCCCATAATAGTTGAGAATGATCCGACTTTGGAACGTTTAGCCGGAAAAATCAAAGTTAGAGTTTCTTCGGCTGGCGGGATGATTTATATTACCGATCATACTGAAATTCAGGCCGGCGCTCTGGCCAGAGCAAATGGCGGATGCCTTGTATTAAACATTATGGATTTTTCTTGGGACGCTTTTGATTTTCTGCTCAAATCTTTGAAAAACCGCGAGATTGAAATTCAGGATATATATTCTTTGCGAGGAGTTGGTTCTATTTCCAATCTTACTCCGGAACCGATCCCCCTAAATATCAGAGTAATTCTTTGCGGCCCGACTTGGTTGTGGCATGAGTTATATTCATCCTTACCCCGATTTAAAGAATTATTCAGCGTCCGCGCCGATATTTTACCTGAATTGAATGGATCTGAAAATGAAATTGCGGCTCATTCTCTTTGGATGAGGGGTTATGCGAAAAGAAATGTAGGATGCGATCTTAGCGACGCGGCGATTGGAAAGTTGATTGAATATGGTCATCGTCTGGCGAATTCACAAATAAAATTGAGCACCGATTTCAGAAGTGTAATGCGGATTATTAAAGAGGCCTCTTTCCTTGTTCAAAAAGATTCAAAAGAGATTGGCGCTGCATTGATTGATCGGGCTTTGCGGGAAAAATTTTGGCGCTCAGACTATATTTATGAAAAAATTCAGCAATGGATAGCCGACGGCACAACTTTGGTCTCTGTTTCGGGGCGGCGCGTGGGCGGAATAAATTGTCTGGCGGTGTATGATTACGGCGATATAAGATTTGCCAGTCCGGCTCTGCTGACTGTAAGCGTCAGTCCGTCTTCCGATGTTGGATTCATTGGCATAGATCGAAAAGTTGAACTCGGGGGAAAAATTCTAGGCAAAGCTGAAGAAATAATTCGTGGCTGGTTTAAATCTGTTTTTGGTTTGCACGCTCCTCTGAGCTTCGCGGCCTCAACATCTTTTGAACAAATTTACGACGGCATTGAAGGCGACAGCGCCACTCTGGGGGAAGTTTACGGAATTTTATCCGCTATATCGCGAGTGCCAATATATCAGGGGATTGCTATTACCGGTTCAATGAATCAGCTTGGCGAGGTTCAGCCGATAGGCGGCGTCAACGAAAAAATAGAGGGCTTTTTTGACGTATGTCGAGCCATCGGAAAGTTAAACGGAAGGCAGGGCGTTATCATACCCCGCCAAAATGTTAAAAATCTCATGTTGAGAGAAGATGTAATTGAAGCCGTCAGCAAAGGAAAATTTCATATCTGGCCGGTAAAGTATATGACTGACTGCGCGCCCATTCTTATGGGTATAGAATTTGGGAGAAATCTTTCCGGTAAAAATCTAAAGGGTCTGGTTGTCAACGGACTTAAGACGCTGCACGAAAAAAGCGCCGAGTTTTATGCAAGAAACGGCAGCAATTAACTTTATAACTTTTCTCCCACCCCCTTTTATTAAGGGGGCTTTTTTGTTTCGGTTTTTGAGGATAAAATATCAAGAATGGTTTATCCGTATCTGCATATAGCAAGCCACAAGGATTTAATCGGGCGCGACCGCGTTATTTACCGCGCGCTTGAAATTCTGCCCGGATTTTTAAGCTGGGGGACGTTGGGCGCGGTTATTTTTTTCTCGTGGGCCGCGCCCGTTAGTATTGCCGTATTTATCATACTTTTTGATATTTACTGGCTTATAAAAACTTTTTATTTATCTGTTCACCTTCGCGCAAACTGGAAGCGGTTAAGGCATAATTTGGAAACCGATTGGGAAGAACGCTTAAAAAATCTGAAATGGGACCACATTTGGCAGCTTGTCATTTTACCAATGTATAAAGAAAATTATGAAGTGGTTGCCGAGACGCTGGAAAAACTTTCGGCCAGCCGCTGGCCCAAAGAGCGGATGATTATAGTTTTAGCCGCCGAAGAGCGCGCCAAAACCACAAGTCAGACTTGTGTGGAAAAAATTAAAGAAAATTATTCAGGCAAATTCGGCCGATTTTTGGCAACATGGCATCCAGCGGGCCTTGAGGGCGAAATTCCGGGCAAGGGCTCCAATACCGCGTGGGCCGCCCGGGAAGTGAAAGAAAAGATAATAGACCCGGAAGGCATTCCCTATGAAAATATTTTGACTTCTTCTTTTGATATTGATACGCAGGTTTATCCGCAGTATTTTTTATGCCTTGCTTACAATTTTCTGGTTGCCGAAAATCCGCATCGTTCGTCGTACCAGCCGGTTCCGATTTTTAACAATAATATCTGGAATACTCCGGCTTTTTCGCGAGTGGTCGCGACTTCCGGCACTTTTTGGCAAATGATGCAGCAGGAGCGTCCGGAGCGGCTTTCAACTTTTTCCTCCCACTCAATGAGTTTTAAAATGTTGGCTGATATTGGATTTTGGCAAAAAAATATGGTTTCCGAGGACTCGCGTATTTTTTGGAACGCGGTTTTATTTTATGATGGTGATTACGAGGTCGTGCCTCTCGCTTATCCGGTCTCAATGGACGCTAATGTCGGAAGAAGTTTATGGCAGACGACGCGCCAGGTCTATAAACAGCAGCGGCGCTGGACTTGGGGAGTTGAAAACGTTCCGTATCTTTTATTCGGATTTTTGAAAAATAAAAAAATCGCTTTCGGCAAAAAATTGCGTCTGGCTTTAACCCAGCTTGAAGGTTTTTGGGGATTAGCCACTAATCCTATTTTGATTTTTTTGCTCGGTTGGCTTCCGCTTTTAATGGGTGGCGACGAATTTAACGCTCTGCTTCTCTCTTATAACTTACCGCGCATAACCCGAACCTTAATGACCGTCGCTATGTTTGGTTTGGTAACCTCGGCTATAATTTCAACTTCTCTTTTGCCGCCGCGGCCCGCCGGAGTGAAAAAATCAAAATTCGCCCCAATGATTTTGCAGTGGCTTTTAATTCCCCTCACCATAATAATTTTTGGCGCGATTCCCGGCCTTGATTCGCAAGCGCGATTAGCCCTGGATAAACCTCTGGGTTTTTGGGTCACGCCAAAAATACGTAAAACTGTTTAAGAACGGGACGCCTTTACTCAAAATGAAGATTTTCAAAGCGAGGCACAAGCGATTTGAGCGCGGGATAATTTTTTAATTCAAAGTCCTTTTGCAAAAGTTTTTGCGCTTCCAACCTCGCGGCTTCAACCATTTTTATATTCTTCAGGGCCTCCATTCCGATATCCGAAATGCCCCACTGCTTTGAGCCCGAAAGCTCTCCGGGCCCGCGAAATTGCAAATCGTATTCGGCAAGCTCAAATCCTGTACTCGCATCAGTCAGCGCTTTGAGGCGGGCTAAAGTTTTTTGAGAAGGGGATTCGGTAAAAACAAAACAATACGCCTGGTGAGTGCTTCTTAAAATTCGTCCGCGAAGCTGATGCAATTGCGCGAGGCCAAAGCGCTCCGCGCCCTCAATCATAATAATTGTGGCATTGGGCACGTTTACGCCCACCTCAATTACTGAAGTCGCCACGAGTATTTTCGTTTTATTTTCTCTGAACGAGTTCATCTCTTTCTCTTTTTCTTTAGGCGTCATTTTGCCGTGGAGTATTCCGATTTCAAATTCGGGGAAGATGCTCGCGGAAAGTTTTTTATGCTCCTCCTTCACGGATTTCATCTCAAGAGATATTTTTTTTGCGGCAACAGAATTTTCTTCAATGCGCGGGCATACGACATACGCCTGGCGTCCCCGCGAAATTTCCGCGCGCATTTGCTCGTAGGCGCGGGCGCGCTGGCTCGGAGGCACTATGACCGTTATCACTTTTTTTCTTCCCGGAGGCATTTCATCCAATATTGTCAGGTCCAGGTCGCCGTAAATGGTCAGCGCCAGCGTTCTCGGTATCGGAGTGGCGGTCATGCTTAAAAGATGCGGCGTGGATTTTTGGGCGAGCATTGCCCTTTGATTGACTCCGAAGCGATGCTGTTCATCTATCACAACCAAACCAAGGTTCCTGAATTTTATTTTATCCTGAATAAGCGCGTGCGTTCCGATTAGAATCGGCACTTGCCCGGACCCGACGAATTTAATGAGCTGGCTCCGGCTTAAATGGGTGTCTTTCGCGGGATATGCTTTTGAGGGAAATTTGCGGAATTCCGCCGATGTGGCGAGCGCCACCGCCAAGCGATAGTTTCGGAACCGCTCTATGAATTCCTGGTAGAGTTGACGCGCCAAAACCTCGGTCGGCGCCATATAGGCCACTTGTTTTCCGTTTGAGGCCGCGGCGTACGAGGCTATGGCCGCGATGACAGTTTTTCCGGAGCCGACATCTCCTTCCAAAAGGCGCGACATCGGTTTGGAGTAGCTTATGTCCGCCAATATCGCGGCCACGGATTTTTCCTGCGCCGAAGTTAGGGCATACGGAAGAGACGACCGGAATTCTTTTATTTTTTCTTGGTCAATATTTATGGCTCCGGCTTCAAGTTTGTCGCGTTCAATCCTTTTTCTTTGGCGGTCAAGCTGTATTAAAAATATTTCTTCAAAAGCGAATCGTTTGCGCGCCGCCTCGGACATTTTTTCTTTTTTGGGCAGATGTATTGCCAGAAGCGCGGTCCTTAACGACGGCAGATTATAATTTTTCAAAATTTCCGCGGGAATCGGGTCATTTAAACCGGCCGGCAAATTTTTTAGTATTTTTTTAATAGCGAACTGGAACCATTTTGAATGCAAGCCTCTGGTTTCCGGATAAATCGGACTAAGCTCGTCTTTATTTTCTTGCTCGTATTGAACTACGCCTTCGCGATAGTCGGGATTGGCCATGTAGAGCCCTTTTTTATTCCGCTGCACTTTTCCGGAAAATGAGTATTCTTTTTCGGGAGTTAAAATGTTGGCCATATACGGCTGGTTGAACCAGGTTATGCGAAGTGTCCCCGTGCCGTCGGACACTATCGTTTCGGCAATCGCCATTCTTCTGCGCCAGGTTTTAAGCGTTTTTGAAGATATGACACGGCCGGAAACGGCGGCTTCGTCTCCTTCCGCGAGATCGGCTGCGGCCTTGGGAATATGGAATTTTTCGTATCTGGCTGGAAAATGCCAAAGTAAATCACGCACGGTTTTAAACCCCGCGCGCTCTAAAATGTTTTTTTGTTTTTCGGTCAGGCGGAGATGATTATTTAAGGCGTCGTTAAAATCCATTGCGTCCCCACCAGGAATCGAACCTGGATCTCAGCCTCCGCAGGGCTGCGCTCTATCCGTTGAGCTATGGGGACCCTACTT
>CAZNNT010000008.1:0-27316 GCA_964574495.1 uncultured Candidatus Saccharibacteria bacterium | reverse complement strand
GAGGAGAAAATAAAAAACTCAAATACGGCGAATTTTCAAAAAAAATCAAAGGGTTAAAGAAAGTTATTTTGATCCCGGGCTCCGCCTCCGATCTGATAAAGGGAAAAAATATTTTGCGCGTCAAAACCCTTAAATCCGCGCTTAAAAAAGCGCTTGAGATTGCCGATGCCGGCGATTGCATTCTTTTTTCTCCGGCCGCCGCCAGCTTCAATATGTTTAAAAACGAATTTGAACGCGGCAGGGCTTTTAAAAAAGCCGTAAAATGCCTATAATAAGTTCAAATGCCGAGAAAGCGGGATTCAATTCTTTTTGCGGTTGTTTTGATTTTTATAGCGGCCGGAACTCTGGCTTTGATTTCCGCTTCACTGGGCTTATTTGAGGAAAATTTGTCTCCGACCAAGCTACTTTACCGCCAATTGTTTTTGGGCTTGGCGTTTGGCGCCGTCCTTTTTTTCGCGGCCGATAGGATTTCTTACCACTTCTGGCACAAAACCGCCTTTTGGATTTTCCTGGCTTGCCTATCTCTGACTCTTTTGGTTTTCGTGCCCGGCCTTGGTTTTAAAAGCGGCGGAGCCGCGCGCTGGATAAATTTCGGCCCAATATTTTTCCAGCCGTCCGAATTGCTGAAAATAGGCCTTATTATGTATATGGCGGCCTGGCTTTCTTCTAGGGGCAGGGAAGTGGGATCCGCCCGATTCGGAGCGCTCCCGATGTTTTTGCTCATAGCGGCGGTTTCCCTGATATTTTTTAAACAGCCGGATCTGGGAACTCTCGGCGTTTTGATTATTTCGGGCCTATTTTTGTTTTTTATAGCCGGAGGAAAATTAAGGCATCTGGCGCTGATGGGGGTCTTTTTATTATCGTTTGCGGCAGTAGTTTTTTATTTCAAGCCGTATTCTTTTGAAAGGGTCAGAGTTTTTTTGGATAGGGATTACGATCCGCAGGGCGCCGGCTATCAAGTGCGCCAAGCCGCGATTGCCTTTGGCTCCGGCGGGATTTTCGGCAAGGGTTTTGGGCAGGGCCTGCAAAAATATAATTATTTGCCGGAGCCGACGGCGGATGCGATATTCGCGGTGGTGGGCGAAGAATTCGGATTTGTCGGCACCTCTTTTCTGATTTTTTCATTTCTGATTTTTTTATGGCGGGCAATATTTATTTTAAGAAGGACACCGGATGTTTTCGCGCGGCTGCTCGGATCGGGGGTTGTCATACTTATAGTCGTGCAGGCCTTTACAAATATGTCGGCGATCGCCGGCCTTTTGCCTCTGACGGGCATAACTTTGCCTTTTATCAGCCAAGGAGGGTCTTCTCTGGCGGTAACTCTGGCGGCAGTCGGCATTTTATCAAATATTTCCAAGTTCCGCCGCTAGTTGTAAGATTATAATAAGATGAAAATTTTATTGACCGGAGGAGGTTCGGGCGGACATTTTTACCCGATTTTAGCGGTAATACGCGCCTTAAAAAGAATCGCCGAAGAAGAAAAATTCATAGAAATGCGCTTAATTTATCTTTCGGACTCCCCGTTTGACCCGCAGATTTTAAAGGGAGAAGGCGTGGAATTCGTGCCTATAAGTTCCGGCAAGTTGCGCCGTTATTTTTCTTTGCTTAATTTCACCGATTTATTCAAAACCGCTTGGGGAATTTTACGCGCCCTTATTTACGTTTTTACGCAAATGCCGGATGTTGTTTTTTCCAAAGGGGGCTATGCCAGCTTTCCGGCTTTATTTTCGGCAAAACTATTCGGAATACCGGTTGTTGTCCACGAATCGGATGTCGTGCCCGGAAAAGTGAATCGCTGGGCCGGAAAATTCAGCAAAAGAATCGCTATATCTTTTCCCGAAAGCGCTAAATATTTTTCGCGAAAATCCGCCGTGGCTCTTACCGGAAACCCCATCCGCGCGAGAATTTCCGGAGGGAATTTGGAAGAGGCGCAAGCGGTTTTCGGCTACGAGAACCTGCCGACCGTTTTGGTCTTGGGCGGTTCGCAAGGGTCGGCCAAAATAAATAATGCTCTTCTGCAAATATTGCCGGATATCTTAAAAGAATACAGGGTGATCCATCAATGCGGCAGGAATAATTTTGATGACGTATCCGGAAGAGCCGGCGTAATACTGCATGACAGCCCTTTTAAAAAACGCTACCTGCTTTTTCCGTTCTTGGACGAAAATATTCTGCGAAGCGCCGCCGTAATTTCCAATTTAATCGTATCCAGAGCCGGAGCCGGAGCTATTTTTGAAATTGCCGCCTGGCGCAAGCCCTCCATACTTATTCCCATTCGCAATTCAGCCCAGGATCACCAGCGGGAAAACGCTTACGCTTACGCCCGGGCGGGGGGAGCGATGGTTATTGAGGAAACGAATTTAACGCCGCATCTTCTTTTGGCCGAAATCCGCAAATTATCAATGGACGCGCCCCGCATTGAAAGAATGAAGATTGCCGCTTCCAATTTCTCTAAAACCGATTCGGCCGAAGTTCTGGCGCGAGAGATTATATCTTTGGCTTTAGAACATGCCCGCTAAAGCAAAATCCAAGATCAGAACCCGTATAGCGCCTTCGCCCACGGGGCCTTTGCATATCGGTACGGCCCGAACGGCTCTTTTTAATTATATTTTCGCCCGCAAATATAAAGGCGATTTCATTTTAAGAATAGAGGATACCGATTTGGAAAGATCCGATCCGATTTTTGAAAGAGATATCGAGGAGGGTCTGAAATGGCTCGGTATCGGCCGGGACGAATTTTACCGCCAGTCGGAACGTTTGGATATTTATGAAAAATATTTGAAGAAACTCTTGAATTCGGGCCTGATTTTTTGGTGTTATCATTCGCAAGAAGAATTATCCGCAGAGCGTCAAGAGCAGTTTTCAAAAAAGGAGGCCCCAAAGCACTATTGTTCTTTCAGAAATGATCCGCCGCCGAAAAAAGAAGACAAAAAAGGCATTCTAAGATTTAAAAACGACAGTTCCGGCGACATTATTTTTAATGATTTGATTCGCGGGAAAATCGCTTTTGACGGGAGGGCCTTGGGCGACTTTTCCGTAGCTAAGGATTTGAAAACGCCTCTTTATAATTTCGCGGTTGTAATTGACGACTACGAAATGAAAATTTCGCATGTCATCAGAGGCGAAGACCACATTTCAAACACTCCCAAGCAGATTCTTTTGCAGGATGCGCTGAATTTTAATCGCCCGCAGTACGCCCATTTGCCGTTGATTTTGGGGACGGATCGTTCCAAACTTTCCAAGCGGCACGGCGCCACCTCGCTTTTGGAATACAAAAAGTCGGGATATCTGCCTGAAGCCATGATTAATTTTATGATTCTTTTGGGCTGGCATCCCGCGCCGCCAGATTCATCCGGACAAAAAGAGAAAGAAATTTTTACCCTCAACGAAATGCCGAAAGAATTTTCTCTGGACCGCGTCCAAAAAGGCGGAGCCGTTTTTGATATTGATAAACTCAAATGGCTTAACGGCATTTATATTAAAAAACTAAAAACAGAGGACTTGGCTCTGCGTCTTAAGGATTACGCCGTTGATTTGGCCGAAGACATAAACTCCGACCCCAAGAAATGGTTAAAGGTCTCGGGCCTTCTTAGCGAACGCCTGACTGATTTGAGCGAAGCGAGGGATATGAGCGAATATTTTTATAAAGAGCCCCGTTACTCCAAAGAAATTCTTTTTTGGAAAAAAAATCAGCTTCCCGAAAATATTTTGCGACATTTAAAACATATCCATCTTGTTTTGTCCGGCGTAAAAAAATGGGAAAAGAGGGGATTGGAGGCCGCTTTAACGGCCTATGCCGTGCGTGAGGGCAAGGGAGAGGTTCTGTGGCCCCTTAGAGCGGCTTTGTCCGGCAGGAAGGCCTCCGCCGGCCCGTTTGAGATAGCCGAGGTCTTAGGCAAGGAAGAAACGATTAAACGGCTTAAAAAAGCCATAGATATGTTTTGACGGCTATGTTTAAAATTTTTATCGTCGGCCTTTTTTTAATTCCGCTTTTCTCGGCTTTCGGCGCCTCAAGCATTGACGCGCTGCGTTTGGACATCTCGGAAAAAAATAAGCAGATCGCCGAGCTGCAGGAAGAAATAAATAAATTCCAGAAGGACCTTGATAAAACCGAAGAAGAAGCCGACACGCTGGGAAATCAAATCAAAGTATTCTCGGCTACCATATCAAAGCTGTCAGCCGACATAAGAGTGACTCAAAAGAGAATTGAAGCGGCCGAATTAACTCTTGACGAATTAGGGATTAAAATATCAAAAAGAAATTCAGAAATCTCCGGATCTAAAAACGCCTTAGTCGAGATTATACGCAATATGAACGAAGTTGATTCCCAGAGTTTGGTGGAAATTATGCTGGCTCAAGCGAGTATTTCCAATTTTTTCAGCGACATTGATTACATAGAAAGTTTGGGTTCGGAAATGAAAATCAAGCTTGGAGAGTTGAAAGACGCGAAACTGGCTTTAGAAGACGAAAAAGCCAAGCAAAAAAATATTAAAACGTCTCTTGAGGATTTAAGTTCGGAATTAGACGCGCGTAAAAACATTGAAGAGGGGGCTAAAAAACAAAAAAGCGATTTGCTTAAAGTCACTAAAAATAAAGAAGCGCAATACCGAGATCTTTTGGAAGACCGTTTAGCCAGAAAAGAAGCGTTGGAAGCCGAGATACGAAGCATTGAGGAAGAGCTGAGGGTCGCCATAGATCCGTCTTCTTTGCCGAGGCCAGGTTCGGGAGTGTTAAACTGGCCGCTGGACGCGGTCTTTATAACCCAATATTTCGGCAATACGCCTTTTGCCACCCAAAATCCGCAGATTTACGGCGGGAAAGGCCATAACGGCATTGATTTACGCGCTTCAATGGGCACGCCGGTCAAATCGGCGGCTACGGGGGTGGTTATCAATGTAGGCAACACCGATTTGCAGCCAAAGTGTTATTCTTACGGCAAATGGGCGCTTATTAAACACCCTAATAATCTATCCACTCTTTACGCCCATCTTTCTTTAATCAGCGTGAGGCCGGGGCAGGAGATTGCGCAGGGGCAACTGGTCGGCTACAGCGGAAACACCGGCTATAGCACAGGTCCCCATTTGCATTTTACGGTCTACGCTTCCGAAGGAGTAAGGGTGGCGCGTTTGGGCGACATTAAGAAAGTTACCAACTGCGGCAATATGGAAATCCCCATAGCGCCTTATAACGGATATTTGAACCCCCTGTCGTATTTATGATAAAATTGCGGTATAATTAATTTATGCCCGCGAATCGGGGTTTTATCCAACTGATAGTCATTTTGGCGCTAATCGTCATAATTTTGAGTTTGCTCGGCGTATCATTGTCGGCTCTTTTTCAAAATAAGGTTTTAAGAGAGAATTTTTCGTTTATAGGAAATATTTTTGACGCGATTTGGAATAGCTGGCTTGGGCGCATAGTTAATGTCGTTTGGGATTTTTCTTATAAATTTTTTACGGATTTTATCTGGAGCGCGTTTATTGACGCGATGAACGCCATTAAGGCCGGTAAGAATCCTATTTAAGTATAAATAGGTCGGAAAAGGTATCTTGGGCGACCTACTCTATATTGTCCCCCGTCAATTAGAGCTAACCAAATAAAATTATTCTAATTTCTAATTGCTCTAATTATTCTAATCAATTAGAATAATTAGAAATTATGAGAATCTCATATTCGGCCATAGACACATATAAGACCTGTCCGCTTAAATATAAATATCAGGAAATTGATAGAATTAAAGTTCCAAAGGCGCGTGAAGCGGTTTTCGGGACTACTTTGCACGGCGCTTTGCGTTTTATGTTTTCCAGGAATCCCCTTTACCCCACGCTCGACGAAGTGATTAATTTTTTTAACGAAGAGTGGACAAAAGAACGCCATAAGACCTCTTGGCCGGATGAAAATATTGAAAAAATTTTAAAAGAGCACGGCGCAAAAATACTTACGCGCTTTTACAAAAATAATTCTCCCTGGAATTTTAATGTTCTGGATTTGGAATCGCGTTTTGAAGTGCTGCTCACCGATAAAGACACGGGAGAAACCCACACCCTTTCCGGGATAATTGACCGCATAGATAAACCGGATGACGAAACCGTAGAAATCGTTGATTATAAAACAGGCAAACGGCTCCCCTCTCAAGAGGCGCTGGACAATAATCTTCAGCTTTCAATTTATCATCTGGGACTTTTAAGCCGCTGGCCGCGCATTTCCGGAAAAAAAATTCGCCTGACCCTTAATTATCTGCCTCACGCGGAAACATTAAGTACCGAACGCAGTCCCGAGGATTTGGAAAAAATCAAAAGCGCGATTCTTGAGACCATAAAAGAGATTGAATCCAAAATCGCCTCAAATAACGATTTTCAACCTACGCCCGGATCTCTTTGCGATTGGTGCGGCTATAAGCCGCTGTGTCCCGTCTGGCGCCATCTTTATGAAAAAGACAAATCCCCCACTCCGGATGGCGAAAAAATAAAAGAAATAATCGCCGAGTATTTTAAATTGAAAGAAGAATCAAAAGACAACGCGGGCCGCTTGAAAGAATTGCAAATTCAATTATCCGATTACATGAGCCGGAATGACATTTTGCGTCTCTTTGCCGACGAGGGCTATGTTTCTAAGACCATGAAAACCGCGCGAAAATATGATTTGCAAAAAATTGAAGAAATTTTGCGCTCCATAGGCAAGTGGCAGGACATTTTAAAAGCAGACGAAAAAAAACTTGATGAACTTCTGCCTGCTTTGCCGCCGGATATAGGCGAAAAAATAAAAGCGGCTTCAACCGTTAGGACGTCCGAAATGCTGACCTTGACCAAAAAGAAAATTTCAGCCAGTAATGAAAACGGAGTTTGACGGCAAACCGTTCTTTGCTAGAATTTCTATATCATGCCTCCGGAATCCCGCATACCGCCTCAAAATTTGGAAGCCGAAATGTCAACCCTCGGCTCTTTAATGCTTGACCCTAACGCTGTTTTAAAAACAGTGGACTACCTGCGTTCCAAGGACTTTTATCGCCCGAATAACAAGATTATATACGAAACCGCTATTGAACTTTTTGAAAAACGCGAGCCCATTGATATGGTGTCAATGGTCAATCGGCTGCAGGAAAAGGGAGAATTGGAAAATATCGGAGGCAGAACCTATTTAACCGACCTCGTCAACTCCATAGGCAGCGCGACTAATGTCGGCCACTACGCTGAAATCGTTCATAAAAAAGGAGTGATGCGCGAATTGCTTGAAGCCGCCCAGCACATAAACGATCTCGGCTATAAAGAAGAGGAAGGCGTGGATTTTTTGCTTGACGAGGCGGAAAGAAAAATATTTTCAATCTCCCAGGCCTCTCTTAAACAGCAATTTTTGCCGGTCGGTTCGGCTCTTAATGATGCCTGGGAAAGAATTGACCGGCTTCATAAAAACAAGGGAGAATTGCGCGGCGTGCCGACGGGATTTACCGATCTGGACAACATTCTTTCGGGGCTTCAGGCCTCCGACTTGATAGTGCTTGCCGCGAGACCGTCTCTTGGAAAAACCTCGCTGGCTTTGGATATCGCCAGAAACGCGGCCACCAAACATAATGTCCCCGTAGGCATATTTTCCCTTGAAATGTCGTCCAACGATTTGGTTGACCGGCTGGTTGCCGCGGAAGCCGATATTGATTTATGGAAATTAAGAACGGGGCAGCTTTCCGAGGAAGGAGGCGATTTCGCGAGAATCGCTTCGGCTCTCGACCGGCTTAAGGGGGCACCCATTTTTATTGACGATGAGGCCTCAAATAACATTTTGCAAATGCGCGCGATGGCTCGGCGGCTTCAAGCCGACAAGGGTCTGGGCCTTATCATAGTGGATTATCTCCAGCTTATGCAGCCGAGAGTCCAAACGGACAGCATGGTTCAGCAGATAACCGAAATATCCCGCTCTTTAAAACAATTGGCTAAAGAGCTTAAGGTTCCGGTTCTGGCTTTATCCCAGCTTTCCCGCGCGGTTGAACAGCGTCATCCTCCGGTTCCGCGGCTCTCGGATCTTCGCGACTCCGGCTCTATTGAACAGGATAGCGATGTGGTTATGTTTATTTATCGCGAAGATAAATATAAACAATCAAGCGATCGTCAAAATCAAGCCGACATTTTGATTCAAAAACATCGCAACGGCCCCTTAGGGCAGGTCGCTTTGTATTTTAACCAGCATAAAACCAGTTTTTCCGGTTTGTCTAAAGAAAATTACCATGAAGCCGATAATTATTGAAAAACTTTCGCGGCTTTTTACCGCTTTTCCCGGCATCGGTCAGAGGCAGGCCTCGCGTTTCGCTTATTGGCTGGCGGACGCGGATAAAACGTTTATCGTAAATTTGAAGTCGGTTTTAGACGAGCTTGCTTCGGTAAAAAAATGCCGCCTTTGTTTCAGGATTCATTCCGGCAAAGATTTTTGCTCCATTTGTTCCGATTCCGGCCGGGATGGCGCGAAAATAGCCGTCATTGAAAAGGATACCGATTTGGAAGCAATGGAAAAATCCGGGGTTTATGACGGACGCTACCATGTCTTGGGCGGGCTCTTGTCGTCTCTTGACTCGGAAAGCCGGGATAAAATCCGGCTTAAAGAAATTTTTAATCGCGTAAAAAAAGAGCGGGGCGTAAACGAAATTATCCTGGCTTTAAGCGCCACGCCCGAAGGCGAATTCAGTTCGCGTTATATTGAAAAAATTTTAGAGCCGCTAAAATCGGAGCGTAAAATTAAAATAACCCGTCTCGGACGCGGACTTTCAACGGGAGCCGAAGTGGAATATCTTAATAAAGAAACGCTCAAAAACGCTTTGGAAAATAGAAAATAAGCGCGCGCGTCTATTTGTAAAAAATCTTGTCTTTAAAGCGTAAATCGACATAATCGATTCTTTTAATCTTTTCTTTCGCGGCCGATTCAAGAAAAAGAGCCATATTTTCTCCGGCTTTCCCGAAGTCCGTTTCGGCATCCAGTATCATTTTAAAAGGCGATTTCCAATTTAATTCCGTATTTTCATAGTCCGAATAAAGCCAAAATTCCCGATTTTCTTTTATTTCAATATTTTTAATCTTTAGCCCCAGATTTTCCGCGCGGTTCATAAATTCATTTTTCATATTTTTTAGAACCACCGTGTCCATGACTTGGTCGCCTTCTTTAAAGGGAATTTTACGCTCATCATCCACTTTTAAAAACAGTTGACCGAAAAATTTCGGGGCCTCCTTAAAAATCACTCCCTCCGCATCCATATAAAAGCATTTTTGTCCGCACCAGACGGCCCAATTATCCCTCTCTCTTATTTGGATTTCAACGGTTTTCTTAGCAAAATTTCTTGAAACCTCTATATTATTTATGGCCGAGAATTGTTTTTTTAATTCTTCCTCCAGATTATTCGGCCTGAAAAAAATGACATTTTCCTTAAACCAAGAAGATAAAAACCCTCTGCCGAGAAAATCTCCGGCGTAATTTTTTATTTCCGCGTCGGAAATTCCTTCCGTTCCCAAGACCCTTATTTCCGTCACGCGAAGCGACCTATCGGCGACATAGGCCGCCCCCCAAAAAACCAGCATAAAAACAAAAGAAATTATAAAAATACGCTTTAAAAAAATCTGGCGTCTTTTACGCCTGAATTTATGGCTTATTTCAAGCGGCATCATGGCCTTTTATATTCCCGGTTTTATGGAATCAAAACCGGTGTATTTTCGCAAAACCTCGGGTATTTTTATGGAGCCGTCCCATAACTGATTATTTTCCAAAATAGAAATAAGAATTCTGGGAGTGGCGATGGCGGTATTATTTAAAGAATAGCAAAAGCGGGTCTGCCCGTCTTTTGTTTTATAGCGTATGCCCAATCTACGCGTCTGGAAATCATGATAATAAGACGAAGAATGCGACTCGCGAAAACGTTTTTCAGACGGTATCCATACTTCTATATCGTATGTTTTGACATGGGCCCGGCCTATATCGCCTCCGGGAAGAGTTATGACTCTATAGGGCAATTCAAGCGCCTGAATTATTTCTTCGGCGTTAGCCGTCAATTCTTCATGCAGGGCCACGGAATCCTGATGGTCGGCCCGGCTTAAAACAAGCTGTTCAACTTTGTAAAATTCATGCAGGCGATAAATTCCTTTCGTATCGGCGCCGTAAGAGCCGGCTTCCCTTCTGAAACAGGGAGAAAAAGCCACATATTTCTTCGGCAAATCCTCTTCTTGAAATGTTTCGTTTGCGTGCATCCCCATCATCGGAATTTCGGCGGTGGCCGACAGATAAAGGTCGTCCTGCGTTTTATAAACATCCTCTTTGCTCTGCGGAAAGTGGCCCGAGCCAAAAAGATTTTCTTCCTTTACCAGCGCCGGCGCGAGCACCGGCGTATATCCTTTGTTTCTGATTTTATCCAAAACAAAAAGCCAAAGGGCCTGCGAAAGAATGACGGCTTCGTTTTTTAAAAAATAACCCCGAAAACCGGAGACCTTTGTCCCCCGCTCCAAGTCCACCAAATCCAAACTCTGCATTAACTCAATATGATTTTTTGGTTCGAAAGCTAATTTAGGAATTTCTCCCCACTTTTTTTCAACTCTCGCGTCTCTTGAATCAAGGCCGTCGGGCACGGACGGGTCGGGGATATTCGGCGCATCCAGCATCAATTTTTGCCAATCCTCATCAAGTTTTTTGAATTCGTATTCTTTTTTGGAAAGTATATCTTTAAGTTCTCTTAAATCCTTTACGGCGGAGTCCTTTTCTTTTTCATCGGTAATTGACGCGACCCGGTCCGAGGCCTTATTTTGTTTGGCTCTCAATTCTTCAACCTCGGCCATTACCTTTCGCCTCCCTTCGTCTATTTTAAGAAATTTATCAACATCAAAATCCAAGCGCTTTTTGCGGGAGGCCTCTTTTATTAAATCGGGGTTTTCCCTTATAAATTTAATATCCAGCATCTACGCTTTAAATTATAGCAATTTTTTATACGCTATTTCCATAGCCGCTTTGCGGGGGCTGATTTTTCTTCTTATGGACGTTTTTAAGACCAAATCCAGCCCGCCACCTACTTTTTCTTTAACCAATTTAAACATTTTTTTAGCATTGTATCCTTTATGTTCGGAATATGAAGATATGACCCCGCCGGCATTGGCAATGATGTCGGGCACGATTAGAACTCCCCCCCTCCAAAGTTCTTCCTCAATGTTTTCGCGCATGGGGATATTGGCGCCCTCAACTATGATGCGCGCTTTAATGTCTTTTTTATTTGATTCATTAATGACATCCGTAACTGATGCCGGAATTAAAATATCAACAGCCAGAGCAAAAAATTTTTGGCGCGATATCGGTCGGCCCTTTTCGCATTCTTTAACCGATTTTCCGCAAAATCTCACTTTTTTAATGTCAGTTTCATCGAGTCCCCTATCGTTATATATCGCGCCGTGCCTGTCGGCTACCGCGATTACGCGGGCTCCCATAGCGCGTAAATGTTTGAAAGCGAAACTGCCTACGTTTCCGAACCCGTCAATCGCGACTGAAGCGTCTTTTATATTCAGGCCTCTTATTTTTGCGGCAATCCGCGCGGCTTCAGCCACTCCAAATCCCGTGCTGCCCAATTCATGCGGAAGTCCGCCGAGCTCGGCCGGCTTCCCGGTAGCCGATTTTTTGTCGCGCGCGGCTTCAACGAACCAGCGCATTTCCCCTTCGCCGGTATTTATGTCCGGTCCCGCGATATATTTTGAAATTAAAAATGGTTTAATCGCCCGAGCGAAGCTTTGGACAAATTTCTTTTTTAACGCTTTTTGCCCTTTTTTGGACAAAGTCCGACTTTGTCCACTTTGTCCGGAGGGAGGCCAAACGATGCCGGCTTTGGCCCCCCCAAACGGCAAACCGGCTAATGCGTTTTTAAAAGTCATGGCGCGCGCGAGCCGAAAGACCTCTTCTTCCGAAACATCCGGCGTCATTCTTACGCCCCCCTTCCCCGGTCCGAGTTTCGTATTATCTATAACCAAAAATGCCCGCATATTTATTTTCGGGTCATAAATTTTAACTACATATTCCGGGCCGATATTATCTTTCTCTGTTTTCATTTGAAATAATAAGTTTTTTAAATTCTTCAACCATTGGGACTTGCTCCGGCTCTACGCCGTAGGATTTTGCGGTATAGTACGCGGTCCAATCGGCCAGAATAAGGGAAGAAAAAATCTTGTAGAAAACATTTTTATTGTCAGTGATTTTTATAAACTCCACTTTTAGATTACGGTCGCGATAAAGCTTCGCAAGCACCCGCATGCGTTTTTTTATTTTTGGAGTGTCAAAGCCGTCCTCAAGCAGAAGAAAATAAAAATTCTTTGCCAGTTTCTCTGTAGCGCCTTTCGCGTCAAAACCAGTCATCTCGTTATGATTAAGTTCTGAAAAAACATTATAAAACGCCGGAATCTTGCCCGTCTCATTAAATTTGATTTTCCAATTGTATGCTACAGGGAGATTTCGCAGTGAAGAATAAACTACCGGCACAAAGTTATTTAATCTTTTGGCGAGTTCGCGTCCTTTATCCTCAAATGCAAGCGGTTTGAATATTGAAGACAGTTGGCGCGCTTCTGCAATCGCGCGCCGCCGATTCATAAGCTTTAAAAGAGCCATAAGGTTAAAGCCGAGGGCGGAACGGGGCTGAATGCCGGTATCGGGCATTTGGATATATGGCAGTTTATGTTTTTGAGCGAGTTTAAGAAGTTTTCCGCCGATGGAAACAACCGCTCGAGGCAGATTCTTCGCGCCGGCTTCTTTAAAAGCGGAAAGCACTTCCTCGGTATTTCCCGAATACGAACTCAAAATTATCAGGCGATTTTTCAATGTGTTTTCGGGGAGCATGGGTAATTCGTAGTCCTGACTGACGATAACATCCAGGCCGGGATCCCCCACTTTCAGAAGGTCGGCTGCTAAATGCGAGCCGCCCATGCCGATAACAAGAAACTTGGTTGCCGGTTTTAGCGCGCCGGCATTTTCAATTTTTGGTTCGTATGCGAATTGGCTCGCGAAATTTTTTATTGCTTCAAACATGGCCATAAGCGTTTTGACTGTTATATTTTATGCCCGCCGAATACGGCGCGGAGCGTTGAAAGAATTTTTCCGGTAAACGAAGGGTTCTTTTTTGAGCGTCACGGAAAAGATACGACTCCTTGATAATTGGCGCGGGAACGCCAAGCTCTTTGGCGATTTTTACCGTCCATTCTCCTTCACCGGTATGCGCTACGGAGCCAGACGCTTTTTTTAAGTCCTCTCCGTATTTTTGAAACCCTTCTTCCAGCCACCCCGTAAGCCGCGAGGTGATAATACTGTTTTGGTTGTACACACTCGCGACATCTTTAAGATGAAACTCAAACGGCGCCTTTTTTAATATTGAAAATCCTTCGGCCAGCGCCTGCATCATTCCGTACTCAATGCCGTTATGAATCATTTTTGCAAAATGCCCGGCTCCAATTTTCCCCACATATCCGGAGGTCGTATCCGACATGGCGTCAAAAATCGGCTTGATTTTTTCATATATTTTTTTATCGCCCCCAATCATAATAGCAAATTTTCCGAGCTGAATGGAAGTCGGCCCGCCCGATACGCCAACATCAAGAAAATGAATTCCTTTTGCTCCCAATTTCATTCCCCGGCGAACAGAGTCCTTATAGAAAGAGTTTCCTCCGTCAATTATTATGTCCCCCTTCTTGAGTATCCGCGCGAGGCCTGGTTCGGCGTCCGATAACTGCTTCGATGCCTCACTAATCGAAACAAATTTGGGATTATCAATGGAAGGAATCCCGTCTTTTGGCGGACCTCCGCCGAGGATAGAGTCCAGAGGAACGCTATGTTTTACGCCGTCAGTAACCATAATTTCTTTTTCCATGGTGTTTTCATTATCTTGAATCGTGATTGTTTCTTTCTTGGTTTCCCCGCCCACCGGCAGCTTAAAATCATTTTTAAAAGCCGTGCGGGACAAAACGGAAACGACAAGAATCACAACCCCCAATGCTATTATATTTATAACTATTTTTAAACTCACGATTTTTCTATAAGCGAAACAATATCGGATTCTCTAACGGGTTTAATTTTGGCGGTATTTGCTTGGTAAATTTTTCCGTCCCCACAGCATTGTCTCGGCCATCCAGATAAGTTCTTCCAAAAATTCATCGGCGCGTTGATTATACGCGTCGTCTTTCAATTTACCGTCGCTATCAAAAGTATTTTGAACTTGCGGAAAATTCAGATTGGAGAAAGTGACAGCCAGTCCCAGTTCTCTTACCACCGGAACAAGCGACTCAACGGCCCTGGTTCCTCCCCAGGGACCTACTGAAACACCCACAAGTCCGACTGCCTTATGCACATATTCCCGAAGCACGACATCCAAGAGCGATTTAAGCGTCCCGGGATAAGCGTGATTATATTCCGGAACAACAACAACAAGCCCATCGGCCTTTATTATCGCGTCGCGATATTCGGAGAATTTTCCCTTATCTTTAAGCGCTTGTCCGTAATCATTTGTCGGAAAGTTAAAGTCGCGGACATCAAAAAGTTTTGTCTCAATCTTTTCATGCCCGTTCATCCTGTCATATAAAAACTTGGCGACATTTTCGCTTTGCCTGCCTTCCCGGTTTGTTCCAAGAATTACCGGTATAAATAATCTTTCCGTCATATATTTGAGTTTTAATTATTTATTAAATTATTTAATTCCCAAAAGGCCAGAGAGCCGTTCTTTGTCAAAGCCGACAGTTAGTTCGCCATCAATATCCGTCACAGGCACGCCCATTTGTCCCGACTTTTTAATCATTTCCTCGCGCGCCGCGGCGTCCGAAGCAACGTCTTTTTCGGAATATTCAATATTATTTTCCTTGAAGAACGCCTTGGTCATCTTGCAGTAGACGCACGAAGGGGTGGTATAAATTGTTACGTTTTTCATAATTTTTATTTATTTTTTTAATTTAACTTATAATTTTTAGAATCGATTTTACGACTGAATCGTTTCTTTTGACTTTATAGCATATTTTTTGGCCCATTCTTTCCCTTTTAACGAGCCCCGCCATTTCCAGAATCCTGAATTGCTGGGAGACCGCCGGAACCGATATTTTAAGGGCGGAGGCGATTTCCGAAACGCAAAAATCCTTCTTTTTGGCAATCAGCTCAAGTATGCGAAACCTGCTCGGATCGCCCAATACATTGAAAATAAGCCGGGTTTTTTCTTTTTTTGCCTTATATTTAGCCATAGAATATTAAACATTTAAGCAACTACTTAAGTATATAGCCGAATAAAAACCGTGTCAAGTGCCGGATGTGGATAACCCGTTTCTTTATTGCGACAGATACTTTTTCAAAAGTTCGGAACTTGAGCGGATTTTTCCGCTTCGGCCGACATTAAAAACCATTTTCACCCCAAGCTTTTTGCATATTTTAGCTTCGGGAATTGAGGCCTCGTCCTTGCGGTCCCCGCCGTTTGCAAAAATGTCCGGCTTGAATTTCTCTATTGCCTCCCCCACATCATTTCTGTCGCTTTGAAGCACATAAACATCATCAACATATCTTATGCTTTTTATCAGTTCGGCCCGGTCGTTTTGATTCATAAAAAACTTGCCTTTTTTGCGGACAAGCCAATTGTCGCAATTCAATACCACAAGCAATTTGCCGCCAAGCTCTTTGGCCTCTTTAAACATCTCAAGATGACCCACATGTATTGGGTCAAACCCGCCCGAAACCATGACCACGCGCCTTTTTCGCATATATAAATCGTAATTAATCTCCTTTTTTCCGTCAAACTTGTTTTTTTTGTTTCCTATTGTATTTTGAAATAATGGTTAGGAAGCGAATTTTAGTTAATAGTTATACAGAGAACGGGTTTAAATCCATTCCTTCGGTGCGTCTTTCGGATGATGAGTACGCGAGAGCGCTTCAGTGTTTCGTTCCTGCCTGCATTGATGTTGTGCCGGTTGATATTGATAAGAAGATGTTTTATCTTGCTCGCCGGGTGTCAAAGCCGATAATCGGGTGGTGGTGGATTGGCGGCCGTATGGCCCCGCACGAAACCAAAGAAGAGGCGGCGGTAAGAAATTTCCAACGCGAGACCGGACTAGAAATTTCGCAAAATCGCTTTAAGCTGGCCGCGGTGTTGGATTATCGCTGGAAAGAGCGAGCTCAATCGCCGCAGGAGACGGGCTGCCATATGCTTGGCTATACGTTCAGCGTTGAACTTACGGTATCCGAACTCGCTTCTATTTCCGGCAATCTCAATGAAAATGAATACGAAAAAGGAACCGGTTTTTTTGCTTTTGATAGGAAGCGACTAATCAAAGAGGACGTTTTTCCTTCGATTCTTGATCTTTACGATTACTTATTCGGTCAAGTGAATTATTGAATAAATTGTCTTTGGACCGTGGGAGAATCTCCCGATATGATTCAAATCTTTGATTTGATAATCATATCGAGGACTCTCGATTTTACGATTTCGCTTTGCGAAAGTAAAATCGGAGGAACCCCCGTCTTCCGGATATCCCGATGGACTTTGGTGGGCTCACATTTGGACTCGGGGGGAATCGAACCCCCATCTTCCGGATGCAAACCGGATGCTCTGCCACTAAGCTACGAGCCCTTATTGCTTGATACCAAGTAATCTCGTATTTGTTGGCGTAAAAATCTTTTTCCCTTGATAGGGCGGGTGCATTACCACTGTGCTAACGGCCCCCTTTCGCAGTTTAAAATTTATAATATAATAAAAACGGTGTTTTCTCAAGTCCTTTAATCTATTTCAGCCAATGGAGGCGGCCGATGACGGACAAAAATCCGCCGTCTCTCTGGCGGCGCATATTTTTATACCTGGGGAAAAATTCCAGAAAGGTCAGTTTCTTTACTCTTACGGCGCTTTGGGTTTTCTTTTTTTGGATGTGGGGGCCTCTGGGACCGTTTAATCTTGGGGCGGCGGATAATGTTCTTTTTTCATCCAAGTGGTGGTTTGACACATTGGGACACGCTATTGCCGGAATTATGCTCATTTTTTCCTTCCTATACATTTACCGAACTCCCCAGCGCGTTCTTGAACTTGAACGGGATGAACAAAAACATGAAATTCTGATACTCTCCGCCAAAATCACGGTTTTCGCGATAGCCGTATTATGGGAAGTTTTTGAGATGGCTGTTGACTGGTATATAAATGACTATACCTTTGCCGAGTTCAAGCACAATATGCAAAAAGGGGGCGCGGACACCACCCTTGATATTGTCGCGACAGGATTTTGCGGCTGGCTGACGGCCGGGTGCTACGGGCTATATAAAAAAAGATTCAGGATCAGGCATCTGAATGAACATTTTGAAATAGACAAAAAAATAGAATTAATTCAGGCCTTAACCGGCGAAGTTTTGGATGATTTACGGGTCTTACGCAAAGAAGACCGCAAAGAACGAATGGTAAAATTAAAAAGGAATGCGAGAAAACTAATGAAATTTTTTAAGAAGAAAAGCCGCTCAATAGGCCGCCCCTAAAGGGCGGCTTTTTTCATGGCAAGTTCCAATAAATGGTTAATCAATTGATGAAATTCAAGACCGGCGGCTTCCAGCGCTTTCGGGCAAAGCGATTCGCGGGTAAGGCCGGGTAAGGTGTTCAATTCCAGCATATAGACCTTGCCGTTTTTATCAACCATAAAATCAGAACGAGAATAATGCCTGCACCCCAGAGATTGATGGGCCGCGATTGCGGCCTTTTTGATTTTTTTGCTGATTTCCGGTCCGAATCTCCCCGGGCATATTTCTTGGGAAGATCCGTCGTATTTGCTTTCGTAATCAAAAAAATCTTTATGCGTCGGCGGAATAATTTCAACTACCGGAAAAGCGTAATGGGCCTCCCCGCGATAGTCGTCAATGACCGCGCAGGTAGCTTCGCGTCCTTTTATAAACGGTTCGGCTAGCGCTCTCCCCCCATGATTTAAGGTCTCGGCAATATTGGTGATGACGCCATAAATAGATCGGCAAATTTTTACACCGACTGACGACCCCCTTCCGGCCGGCTTGACGATCAGGGGCAAACCGAAAAGCCGCACGGCTTCGGCCGACTTGATGTTAATATTGTCGGACATATTTATCAGAACGTGCGCCGGAGTCAGAATACCCGAAATGCTCAACACTTCTTTGGCCAGATGCTTTTGCATCGCGACTGATGAGGCCAGAGAGTCCGAACCGGTGTAGGGTATTTTATGATTCTCAAAAATTTTTTGCGCGGTTCCGTCTTCGCCGTATTCGCCGTGCATGGCGTTAAATATGACATCAACGGCTCTAAAGGCCTTTTGCGGATGTGCAGCAACGCCGGAAAGATACCAGACGCCGGTTTTATCAATCAAAATATCAACCGGCTTGTATTTTTGTTTATTCAAATTTTGCAGCACGGCTTCGCCGGTTTTTAACGAAACGTCGTATTCCGAAGAAGGGCCGCCCCGCAATACTCCCACCTTGATTTTAGCCATTAGTTTTATTATAACTATGGAAGAGTCCAACGTAAAACAACTAAGGGAGGCAAGCATGCTTTCACGGCTGGAATTAAGCGGCATTGAAGGTGTGAGCCGTTTTAAAGATTTTCCGGCAAAGCATTTTTTTACGACCGCCCAGCAAGCTGGCAACCCGTACTCCTGGCCCGCCAAAGTTAAGACCGTAACAATTTTGCCCGAAAATTCCGATAAAATCCTTTTTGCTCCTTGTTATTGCCGCGAATCGCAAGGCGTGGCTTGCGACGGGATATTTAGCGCGCACCGCGGCGTGGCGCTGGTTTTGTACGCGGCGGACTGTCTTCCTATCCTGATGAGCGCGAATAATTATCCGTTTATCGGACTGGTTCATGCCGGCTGGCGCGGAACGAATCTTGAAATAGCGCGTAAAGCCGCGCAATTAGTTCCTAAATATTATCCCGTAGAAGCCGAAGACATTTTTGTGGCTATCGGCCCCGGAATTCACAAATGCTGTTATGACGACGAAGAATTGGCTAACCAGCTGGTTTTAGATGAACGTTGGCGTCCTTTTGTCACTAACGGCGCGCTTGGTTCGCGTATTGATTTGTTGGATTTCAATATCCAGCAGCTTTTAAGCGCGGGCATCAAGCCGGAGCATATCGTGGCGGCGTCAGAATGCGCCTGTTGCGCTAAAGATAGAAATGGAAATTATTTGTTTTTTTCTCATCACCGCGCCAAGCTCACCGGTGAATCCGAAGGCCGGTTCGCGGCAGTCATTTTCAATGATTTAAGGATTTAGATTTAAGAGCATAATCTAATATCAGCGGCCGCTTGCATTAGATTATCATAAAAAAAACCCCGACAACTTGTCGGGTTTTGTTTTTTTACCCACACACCAAAATTTTGGTGTGTGGGTTTACGGGTTCCAGATTTGTCCGCTATGGCGCAGTCCTTTTAAGCCCACCTCCCCGTCATACCAGATAACCTGCACCCCCGCTTCTTTCAATTCTTCCAGTGCGGGGTCAATACTCTTTTTCCAAAATTCCGGCGAGCGGTCATACGCCTGTTTGTGGGTTACCAAAAGTTTTATTCCCGCGTCTATTATTGCTCCGGCGCACTGTCCGCAAGTTGCCCAACAGCAAACCATAATTAAGCCGTTTGTAGAAATGCCTTTTCTTGACGCCTCAAAAATGGCGGCTCTTTCCGCATGCTGTATAAGTTCGTATTTCAGAGGTTTTTCCCACCTTTTTGGGGTACCCTCCACTCCGCGCGGAAACCTATTGTGGCCTGCGGCTAAAATTTCTCCGCTATCGTTGATCAGAAGGGCTCCATTTTGAGTTGAAGGGTCCAGACTTTTCCTGGCTTCTTCGTAAGCGATTTTCAACAGAGCTCGCCAGTCGTGGTTCACTACACACCTCCTCGATTGTAAGGCGCTCTAAAATAAATATACAAACACTCAAAATAAAATCCACTTGTTTAACCCCATTTTTATTGTATAATTTTTTCATGGTAAAAAATAAGCCCGGAAAGTTCATAGCGTTTATGGGAGGGGTTGGTTCGGGAAAAACTACCGCCATGAAATTGGTTGCGAAAGGCCTCGGATTTATGCCGGTTAAAGAAAAATTTGCGCAAAATAATTTTCTGCCGCTTTTTTACGAAGATATGAAAAAATGGGCTTTTCATTCGCAGTTATTTTTTTCAATACAAAAATTAAATCAGCTTCTTGAAATCAAGGGGCTGCTTAAAAAAACTTCCGTGGCTCTTGACACTTCAATTCATCAGGACTTTTGTTTTTTGGACGCGCAAAAAAGGTTGGGGTTTTTAACCGAAGACGAATATAAAATTTATCGCTATATCTATGAAAAAGCGGAAAAGGAACTTCCCCGCCCCGACCTTTTGGTTTATTTGAAAACTAGTCACGATAATTTACAAAAAAACATCGCTAAAAGAAGAAGGGGTTATGAAAAAACAATCCCCGCTTTTTACCTGAAAATTTTATCTGAAACACAGGATCTGTGCGTAAAAAAATACAAAAAAAATACGCCGGTTTTAACTATTGATATGGATAAAACGGATTTCAAAAAAAACAAGAAGGACAAAAACCAGCTTCTTAATTCAATAAAAATGGCGTTAAAAAAAGCCCGCTAAGGGCTTTTAATGCTTAAAATTTAAAACGGAAAATCTTCTCTTTTTCCGCCTCTACGCACAAATTCTGATATATATTCTTCTCTTTTTTCCTGAAATTGTTTTACATAATCCTCCGCTTCTTTAACGAACGGCTTGTACCAGTTTTTAAGCGACGGAAACTCGTTTCGTGAATATTCGTTTAAAATCGGAATATGCAGTTCAATGCATTCCGGGGCAAAATGCAGATTTCCCAAATTGCATTCGTGTATCGCGCGTTTGAGATACCCCAAATTTTCAACAGCGTTGAAAAACATCGCTTCCCTGTCTTTTATGCGCATGTTCGGCTTAAACATAGTTCGTCTGTAAACAAGAATGAGGTGTTTGCGAACTTCCGGGGGCAAGGGCCTTATGATTTCCTCAAAAGCCGCGAGTTCGTCTTCTTGAGGAGCGCTACCCATCTTAAATTTTTCAAAATGAGGCATATCGCCTTTGATTATTTCTCCGATATCGTGAACCAAAGCCATCATTGCAAGCAGCCCCACATCAAGCTGAACTTTTCCGTATGGAAGCAGGCCGTATGTTTTTCTCCACTCGTTTTCCATAACAGCGCAAGTAATTGTCAAAAAAACCGTTTTGAAAGTATGCTGCAAGTCGTTTTCGCGCGCGGATTGGCCGGCGATTTTTTCTCTTTTTTCCCAGCGAATCACCCTCTCCATTGCTTCCGCTATCCCCTGCAGATATTCAAAAAGATTGCTCAAATTTACCTTTTCTCCCGATTTCAGAAAATTCTTTAGCCTTTCGTCGCTCACAGTTTTCTCCTTATAAAAAAATCAAAATCTAACTAAAATGCTAACATATCAAAAGTAATGAGAAAAGGACTTTTATTTTGGCCCAAAAAGGTGTATAATAAATAAAATAAATTAAAAATTTGCGGCTATAGCTCAGTTGGTTAGAGCGCGTCACTGATAATGACGAGGTCCTTGGTTCGAGTCCAAGTAGCCGCACCACGTTGGAAAAGTCAAATCGGCTGGGGCTTCGCGGCCTTCGGCCGCGACCAAATCGTACGGATTTTTCGGGGCAAAAAGAAACTCCAGATTCCGTTAGAAGCAAAAAAGAAAAATTTTCATAAGGAATTTTTGAGATAATTTCAGCAGAAACGCTGATTTTTTGTTGCCATTGACTTCAAACATATTTTATGCTACATTCACCCCAGCATAGGCAACGTGGCCTAAATCCAGTTCCTTGAAAGGAGAACAAGCATGGAAAGCACAATGGTGGAAACGAATCTGTCCATGAAAGACTTCACGCGTTACTTCGAGGCGAAGCGGCTCGGAAAGCTCTATTTCCCGAACGGAAAGTGCATGATCCCACATGGGATTGCGTTCGGAAACGCAGAGTTCCCCAACTTCTTCGTCCATTTGGACGACCTCTACAAGATGGTCAGCGGTTGGAGAGTGAATCACACACTGGTTCCTCTCAATGACATCGTTGCGGTGATCGCGTTCGGCTCCGCCGTTCGCCATCCGGGCGTACAGGAGATTTCTCGCGAGCGCAGAAAGTACCTGTTGTTCGGCGAAAAGGTGACGAAGGTCAAGCAAGTGCCGATCCAGCCGAACGATGCCGATTTTCTCGTCATCACGGGTGAGAATCTGATGCGAGAAGAAGTGCTGGAGCCGATCTCCATCGAAACCTATGACTGCGGTACATGGATTAGGAAGGGCGGCATTCATCTCGTCAATCGGGGTTTGAGCCAACTTCTCAACGGCGTTCGAGCCAACGACACGGTGAGTGCGTCTGCTCTGCGTGAAGGCGTGCCAGTTTTCTTCAACGGTCGGTTCGGCAACGTTTCCACGCAAGCCGGCATCACGTCGGCAACGCCACGGAAGATTCTCTGGGACGAGAACGGCAAGGGTTTCTTGACCGGCAGAATTCAGTAGTCTGCCAGTAGGCAATCATGCTTGTTCTCTCCGAATTACAGAGGGAGTTTGCGAGAGCAGCTCCCTCTTTTCTTTTTCATAAATTCAAAGAACAAAGAATTTGTCGCCAGGACTGAAATTCGTTAGAATTGCAGTAATCCGAATTCCGCCAAAGAAAAACTTGCTTGCTCGCCGAAAGTTTACTGAAGGAGAGAAATTGTCATCGGCGCGGCGGAGCCGCGCTTGTGGGCGGGGCTTCCTCGCCGCCGCAGGCGGCGAAAACCGTTCGAACTATTTTAAGAATACTGCACCAAATGTAGAGCAAATTTTTGGTACGGGGCAAGTAATGACGAGGTCAAGGGCCTGTCCCGTAGCTCCGCCAAAGGCGGATGGTATCGGGATTCGATCCCTTCTACGCGCACTGGACAAACATTGGATAATCTAGTATTCTTTTAAATCAGAGTCCCAAACCCAAGGAGGGCTTGAGGTGAAGCGTTCTTTCATTTATGACCAGGGAACGAGCAGAGAGCAGGAAGACGGCATAATTAACACTTACCGGATAGTCGGCGTGCTTGATGGCGTGAGTAAGCCATATGGCCCAAATGTGCCGCCGCTCATCCTAGATTCCATGTCAAGCGGAGAGTGGGTTGTGCGGAGAGTGGAAAAATTTTTTTCGGCTTTCCGCAACGCTGCTGATGTCGGTCTTCCGGATATGATTGAAGCGGCAAACAATGAAGTTGAAATTGGCTTGAAAGAACTCGGACATTTTTTGCCCAAAGAATTGCGGCCCGGCGCAACTTTCGCAATAGCCAAAATTGGACCCAAGATGGTTGAAATTGCCCAGGCCGGCGACAGTTTTTATGTCGCTCTCTTGAAAAGCGGTAACGTAGTAAGATCGAATTATAAGAGAAAAATGGAGATTTTACATAGATCGATTGCGGATCAGGTTATATCTGACGTGGCTAGCTCTTATTTTGCCTGTTCTCCGGAAGAGGTTTCCGAAAAAGATCGTTCCGTGCTCAGGCAAGAGTTTTGGAAAATCTACCTGCCTAAATGGGTTGCTATGAGAAAGTCCTTCATCAACAATATCAGTAACGTGGATGGTTTTGGTCTTTTGAACGGAGAACCGGAACTGCCCCTAATGACGTCTAATTTGAAATTTCCGAGAGCCGAAGTGAAAACGTTGTTTTTGTTTACCGACGGGATGGTTGGACCAGGTATTGTGGAAAAGACGGATTTTGAAATATGCCACGGCGTTCTCAATGCCTATAAATCTGGAGGATGGCCGGCTGTACTCATGAAAGTTCGACATGAAGAGGCTATTGTCGCGGCAAAAAACTATATCGACCAGGGCGAGGCCACCGGCTACGCTCTGGAATTTTGACCCGGATAAAAATAAAAGACCCCTCCCCTAGCTTCCCAGCTAGGGTTTTTTTGTTGACCTTTTTCTTTCAAATTTGTTGTTCTATGATATTTATGGGTGTTCTTACGGGAGTTTGGCCATGGATTTCCAAAAAATTATATTGACTCAATCGGATGACTGTTTATCCGTGAATTTGGCAAATCCACCGGTAAACGCGCTAAGTTGCGATGTAATTAAAGAACTCCACGCAGTGCTCAATTATGCTCAGAAAGAAGATTCAATACGGCAAATATCCATAAGCGGCCGTGGCGGAAAATTTTTCAGCGCCGGAGCAGACCTCGAGGAATTACGCGAAGTGATTATGTCAGCGGATTGTTATATTAAAGCGGGAATGTTTTCCCGCCGCGGACAGATGCTTACTATGCGTATTGCCCGTTTTCCCAAAAAAATTATCGCGACCGTTAATGGGTATTGTCTTGGAGGAGGGCTTGAACTTGCGCTGGCATGCCATGAACAAATTTTTTTAAGTCAAGCTAAAATTGGCTTGCCCGAAGCAACTCTTGGAATTATCCCCGGCTGGGGCGGCACGGCGTTAGCGCCCTTGAGGATTAAAGGCGCGCATAAATCGTTTCTTTCACGCGCTCAAGTTGCGGCTCCCAGCGCGCTTTCCGACGGCGATATAAAAACAGAAACAAAAACTCCATCGCCTCTCGCGTTGAAATATACGGAACTTCTGATGGCGTTTGCCGCATATAGACATAAAGCGCTTGAACGCGACCTTGAATATCATTTCGCGATGGAAGCCGCGATATTCGCTTTTCTTTGCTCGGAAAGCGACGCGCGCGAGGGTCTAAACGCGTTTTTTGAAAAAAGAAAGGCCAATTTCAGCGCGACTTCTGCGTCAACCGCGTTTGACCACATGGTCGAAATCCCCCGATAATCCTGATTTTGACTGACGAAAAAAACGCGCCTAAGGCGCGTTTTTGAATTCTCTCCAGCGATCCGCCGTAAGTTCGTATCGTACAAAATCCAGCCATTGACCTCTCCAAAAATACTCGTTTTTAAGAACGCCTACTTCACAATAGCCGAATTTTTTCGCGACATGGCGCATTTTTGCGTTATCAACACGGAAGTTCATATAAACCTTGTTCAATTTCAGATATTCAAAAACCCACTTATGCAGAATTTCCAAAATTTCCTGAGCGTATCCTTTTCCGGTAAAATCTTTGTTTATAATCATAATTCCCACACGGGCATTTCTGTTTATATCATCAATATCATGAATTCCAACCGTCCCGATTAAAATGTCTCTTTCGAGCGTTTCAGCGACAAACACGAATTCTCGATGCGGTCTTTTTGTCACGTCTTCTATCCACGCAGCTTCCCGCTCCAATGACGGCGCGCCGTCGGAAAAGAAGGCTAAATTAGACACTGTTTCCGGGTTGGCCTTGAGGAGGAATATAATTGGAAAAGCGTCTTTTATTTGAATCTGTCTTAACCTGATTCTTTCGCCCGGAAGGAATTTGGCCATATCGTTTTCTCTCCCGTGAATTTTTCAAAACTGTTATTTATATAGCAAATCTATATTCAGATGTCAAATTCAAAAATCCCCCGCCAACCGCGGGGGATTTTTGATTAAGAAAATTTTCTTATTTGACACGCCGAAGCGAATTAAATTTTCGCGAAGGCGGCTTTAACTCATATGTTTTGAGACGAGTTTGGTCATCTCAAACATGTTGACTTCTCCTTTGCCGTCAAATAGCGGCCGGAGTTTGTCGTCGGCTTTGATGTTTCTTTTATTCTGGGGATTTTGCAGGTCGTGCTTTTTTATGTACTCCCAGATTTTCTTAACGACCTCTCCTCTTGACATTGGGCCTTTACCGACAACGGCCTCGAGTTCCGAGGAAAGATTTAATGGCTTTAGTAAAGCCGGATTTGCATGTCTAGCCATAGAACTTTTAATTAGTTTTTAAAGTTTCGACGCATTTATAGTATACCATATGTAGCTTTATTTTGTCCCGTTCCCTTGTCCGCCATAGCTTTCTTGTCCGCCGAAGTTTTAACGAAGGCGGAAGCGACGACGGAGCCCCGATTTAAGGCTCTCCCGACTTGCAATATAAATAGGGCAAGTCGGGATCCTCGATTTTACAGCCAAATCAAAGATTTGGGTAAAATCGGGATATGGGCGATACCTTATCCGCCGATGAGGCGGAAACGACCTTGCTAACAGCTAAAAGCTATAAGCTAAAAGCTGTGTTAGCTAAGTAAATAATCCACGACCAGCTTCCGCTAGCCGTGCCTTGTTACGACTTAGTCCCTGTCACCGAGCTCACCTTAGTCCCCCACCTTTCTTATCACCCATAATTTTATAAAAAATAAAATTTTCGGTGCATCTCAATTATGATAAGACGAACTTCATCATAAGAAAGGTGGGGGATTTCGGGCGCTCCCGGCTTCCTTGACTTGACGGGCGGTATTATGGTCTAATATCTTTTCAAATATTTAGCCATGCACCACTGGGCAAGCAGTTTTCCTGCACCCTAGCGGTTTTCGTAGGTTCGGGCTTTTTTGCCTCGAGCCCTGATTTCTTCGCGTATTTTGATAATTTTCTTAAATCCTTTGTCCGTTAAATGCTCTTTCTGTTTTACTTTCAAAACAATTGTTTTGAATCTTTTGTAGACCTCTTTCTTTTTTGCCTGTAAAGGACATTTATCAAGAAACGGGAAAAGAAATTTTGTTAAATCCTTGTTGTTTGTAATTTTATATTTTACATGCGGATACCATCCATACCTTTCGTATGAAAGATCATAAATTCGTCCGCACCCAATTGTGATTAAGATTCGTTCCAATATTTCTCTGTCATCGGCCCGAACTTCTATTTCAAACTCCGGCCTTATTTCAAGGCCGCGTTTAAGAGTTTTATGTCTGCCAATGCTTACTGAAAACGACCCCTCACCGTCAATAAAACCTGCAACATAGTTAGGATTAAGTTTTTTCCTACGAATTCGTTCCTTCCCAAACGGCGCTTTTAATAAGCAGTTTCTGCGGTCGTCCTTTTCAGACGACTTTCGTTTGGTACTACGAACTTTGCTGACTTCTTGCGTTGTTTTTGGACGATTGCTCGTTTTCATACCTCGAGGTTATTATACCACGAGGACAACACAAGATCTCCCACGGTAATCCATATATCTGTGTGTATCTATCTCGATGCCACTACACGCGTTATGCATTTTTTGCGGCGGGATTCTTCCTGTACTCGAGGAATCTCCCGCATAACGCGCCACAAACTGGCATTCAAGCTAAATACTGCTAATTTCACCCTTCGCCACGGCTCCTCGCGGAGACGGGCTGTGATTTTGCTTCGTTTCTACCGCAAAGAAACGGCTGGACTTCCGAGCGCATAAAACGTTATGTGCTTCGGTCACCAACTAGATACACGGATCGCATGGCGACCCGAGTACAAGACTCGAGAACGTATTCACCGC
>CAZNNT010000007.1:0-28026 GCA_964574495.1 uncultured Candidatus Saccharibacteria bacterium | reverse complement strand
ATTGAACCCAAAGAATTGCCCACGGCCATTGAGCCGTATCCTTTTGAAGCCGCGCGCACTCCAAAGGCCATTTCCGGAAGCGTTGTCCCCAGGGACACGAATATGGCGCCGAAGGAAAACAAGGTGAAGGCCATTTTTGAGGCGATCTTGGATCCGGACCAAACAAGAAAACCGGAACTAAAGAGTAAAATCGCGATGGCCGCGAAAAAAATCAGAAGGGACTTGGCGGTCTTTGAAACCGCCTCGGTTCCCTTCGGTTTATGATTGACTATTTTGGTAAAATATTCCTTCTCCCCCAGAATATGCCAGATGTATATGAAAAAAGAAACAATAAGTATGGCTCCGTCGGCTCTTGAAATTACGCCGTCCGCTCCCAAAAGAAGCGGAAAAAGAGAAAGGATAAAAATAAGCCAGAAGTTGGTCCGAGAAATTTTACTCTCAAGCGTTATGCCGCCGCTGGCCAAAACCGAAGCCCCTATCACCAAAGATATATTTAAAAGATTCGCCCCCAGCACATTGCCCAAAGAAAGTCCGGCAACATTTCTTGCCGCCGAAACAATACCGATAAAAAGTTCGGGTATTGAAGTGGCGAAACTCATCAGTAAAAAAGCCGCCAGATACTGTGATACTCCCAGCAGGCGCGCAATGCCGTTTAAAGCCCCGACCAAAGCGGCGCTGGAGCGGGCCAGTAAGAAAAAGGAAGCCAGAAAAATTATTGAAAGCCAGAAAAAATTCAGGTCCATACTTAAATTTTATTACCCAAAGCCCTTCCGATAAAGAAGTGTTTAGCAAGTTCAATTACGGCCAGATTAAATACCCCTATTAAGGCCAATACGCCCAGGTCAAAAGCCGCCGGTTTATGAATATCAAGCAATTTGGCTATCGGCGGAAAATATAAGGCGCCTAGTAAAAGAAGTACGCTTAAAAGGAACGCGAAAATAAGATAGGAATTGTTGAAAAAATTTATTTTCCAAAGCGGCTTGCGCAAGCTCTTAAATGAAAAAGTGAAAAATAAAGCGTCTAAAGAAAGGCCGGCGAACATTATGGTTCTTAATTCTTTAAAATCCAACCCGTAATTATATAAAAATAAAAATAGAATCAGTAAAAAAGTGGAGGTTATAATGCCTGCGCCGAATATCAATTTCAGCATCTGGGTGTTTAAAATTCGTTTTGAAGAATTGATTTTCGGGTTTCTTTTTAAGATATCGCCTTCGGCCGGTTCAAAAGCAAGCGCAAAATTCATAAAACCCTCCCCCACTATATTGGCCCATAAAATCTGGGCCGGCAATATCGGTAGGGGCAGTCCGAAAAACAAAGCCCCGCTGATTAGAATCACTTCGCTGAAAGTGGTGGCCAGCAAATAAGTAATGATTTTTCGCAGGTTATCCAGCAGCGCCCGGCCCTCTTTTATCGCCTGAAATATCAAACTGAAATTGTCGTCGGTCAGCACTATGTCGGCCGACTCTTTAGCCACATCGGTTCCGGAACCGATGGCAACTCCGATGTCCGCCCGATAAAGAGCCGGCGCGTCGTTTACGCCGTCTCCGGTCATCGCCACCACTTCGTCCAGCGCCTGCCAGGCGCCGACTAATGCCGATTTTTGGTGCGGAAGCACGCGCGCGAAGATCGCCGTTTCCGGAACTATTTTCATCAATTCGGCTTCTGTTTTGCCCTCTATTTCTGAACCCTCCCTAATTTTCACTTTTGACCAGTCGTCCACCAGGCCGGCTGATTCGGCCACGGATTTGGCGGTTGAAGCATGGTCTCCCGTCACTAAAACAATCCTTATTCCGGCCGATTTCGCGCCCTTCACGGTTTCAACGACATCCGGCCTTAAGGGGTCGCTGAAACTGACCAGGCCCAAAAAAACGGTTTTTTCAAACATATGGTCTTTATGCCTTACGATTTCCAGCCAATCGTCCTGCCTGTAAGCCGCCGCCAGAACTCTTTCTCCGCGTCCCGCGGATTCCAGATAGGCCGAAGTCATTTTTTCTTTAAGCGCCGAATCAAAGTCCTTTAATTCACCGTTTAAAAGCGTTTTGTCCGACATATTTATAATGGTCTCGGGCGCGCCGGCGACATAAAGCGCGGATTTATCGCCGGATTTATGCAAAGAGGCGCTGTATTTTTTTTCCGTTTCAAATGGCATAAAATCAATTCTCGGTTCTACCTCCAAAAGCTCTTCCGGAATCAAACCGGCCTTTAAGCCGGCTAATATCATGGCCCTGTCGGTCGGACCGCCTTGTATTCTCAATTTGTCGGATGAAGCCGAATTTTGATTTTCAATAAACGCGGAGGAAGTAAAAATAAGCGCTTTTAATGTCTCATAAACGTTTCCGGAAAGATTCAGTTCGGCTTTGGTCGCCGTTTTATCGCAGGTTATGACTTCAACCATCTCCATTTTGCCTTGCGTCAGAGTTCCGGTTTTATCGGTTAAAACGACGCTTGTTGAACCAAGCGTTTCGGCCGCCGCAAGGCGCCTGACCAGCCCTCCTTTTTGCATAATTCTCCGCATGCCTATGGCTAAAACCACGGTTACCGCCACCGGAAGGCCTTCGGGTATGACCGCCACCGCCAAAGCGACCGCGGTTAAAAACATTTCTTGCACACTGTGTCCGCGCAGGATTCCGAGCGCGAATAAAATTAAAGTGATGAAAATCGCCGTAAACCCTATCCACAGCGCGATTTTTTTTACTCCTTTTTGAAAAGGGGTGGAGGATTTTTTGGTTTCCTGAATAAGGGAAGCGATTTTTCCGAATTCGGACGCCTGCCCCGTGGCCGTAACAACCGCTTTGGCCCAGCCCTCGCTGACCAAAGTTCCGAGCCAGACCATTGAACTTCGTTCGGTTAAAGCCGCCGCCTCTTTTACGGGCTTGGTGTCTTTATCCACAGGCGCCCATTCGCCGGTTAAAGCCGCCTCATTGGTTTTTAGCGCTTTTGATTCCAGGATTCTTGCGTCAGCCGGAACCCTGTCGCCCACTTGAAGCAAAATTATGTCTCCCTGCACGAGATTTACGGTGTCAATTTTTATTTTTCTTCCGTTTCTTATGACTACGGCGCTGGTTTTTAGATACATGCGCAGTTTGTCAAAGGTCTTTGAGGCCCGTCCTTCTTGGATCGCTCCAATTACGGTATTTATGCCGACAGCTATAAAAATAACCGCGAAATCCGCGAAATCCTTCAAAAAATAGGAAATAAAACCCGCGATGATTAAAATAAAAACCAGGGGGCTTTTAATTTGAGCCAGTATTATTTTCCAAAAACGAAAGGCGGGCCGTTTTTCAAAATCGTTGGGGCCGAATTTCGCGAGGCGAACGTTGGTCTCGGCCAATTGCAATCCGTGCTCGCTGTCGCTCCCTAAAGCCAAAATCGCTTCTTTGGCGCTTATGGCGTGCCAGGATTTATTTTGCATTATTTGTATTATATCAGCGCTTTCGTTTGATTAAAACGGATACTTTCTCGGCGAATCGCCAAAGGTCTCCCGCGCCCATGGTTACTATCAGCCGTTTGCCTTTGCCGCCGGCGAGCATTTTTTCGGACGGCAGGCCCCTAAAGCAATTTTTGTTGTTTTTTTTGATTTTTTCGTAAAGTTTTTCGTCCGTATCTGTTCCTTTTTGATTTTTTTCCCTGGCCGAGGAATAGGTGGGTACAAGATAAACGTTGTCGGCGCGCCTAAAGGCCTTCGCGAAATCCGAAAGCAAGGCGCCGGTTCGGCTGAAAGTATGCGGTTGGAAAATAACCGTGATTTTATGGCGCGGCCAATGGCTTTTCAGGGCTTCCAAAGTCGCGGAAATTTCCGCGGGATGATGGGCGTAATCGTCCATGACAATAATATTTTTTCTTCGCAGGTAAATTTCCATTCTGCGTTTAATACCTTTGAATTTCGTCATCGCGGCTTTTATTTTTTTATCGCTTATCCCCAGTTCTTGGCTTAAGGCAAGCGCCAGACGCATATTTTTTTTATTATGTTCTCCCAACAGGTATTTGGATTTAAATTTATCAAGAACTTTTCGGCTTAAAGGTTTCAGGGTTTCGGCGTTAAAGACCTTTTTTCTTGTCTGCCGGATTAATTTTTCAAAAGCGCGCCGATATGATTTTTTATCGGGATACGTGTCGGGGTGGTCATAGTCAATATTGGTTATTAAAAGATAGAGAGGCCTAAAATTCAGAAACTTTTCCTGGTATTCGTCGCCTTCAATGAGCATCCAATTTGATTTCCCGATTCTCGCGTTTTTCCCCCAGTTAATAACCGTTCCGCCGACTATGATCGTGGGGTCAAAACCCGCCTCAATTAAAATTTGGCCCAAAACGGCGGTAGTCGTGGTTTTTCCGTGAGAACCCGCGACCATTATTCCCATTTTTTGGTTGAAAATTTTGGATAAGGCCTCGGCATAGCTCATTTGGGGAATACGCAATTTTTTGGCCCTCTGCCTTTCAGAGTGATTTTTTGGATAGGCGCTGGAATAAATAATCAAGTCCAATCCCCTTTTGATGTTTGAGGCCGAAAATTTCAAAGGCCTGATGCCCAAATGTTTTAAAACGGCATCGGTGTGGAACTTTTCGGCGGTATCGGATCCGGTAATTTCGGCGCCCTCGCTTTTTAAAATTTCAGCCAAAGCGGTCATGCCCACTCCTTTTACCCCCACCATATGTATTTTTTTTCCGTTAAAATCAGCCATAAAATATATTATAATTTAAGGTTATACTATAAATATGAGATTCACCAATCGCTTAAAACAATTTTCGGAAATCGCGCCCGTAAAATCCAAGCATAAAAATTACCGCGATGAACTTATATCCCGACTGACTTACCATCTTAACAGGGAGCGGGAGAAAAAATTCAAATCATTAACCAAAAAAGAAGTGGCGGTTCTGGTTAATCGCAATCCGTTTTTAGCCGGTAAAAAAAACGACGGCGAGCTTAAAATGCTGATTGACGAATGTCTGGAAAAAGGCAATTTCAAGAAATTCTGGTGGGTAGTTAAATAAACGGCTTTATTAGCAGTTTTTAGCCGGTTTATAGCCGAGACCCTCCGCTTCTTTGGAAGAAGAAAACCATACTTTGTTTTCTTCTTTTATCCTGGAAGCTCCCGGGCAGGCGGACGGATAATAAGCGCTGCCGTTTTTTGAAGCCACATAAATTGCCGCCGAATTGGTCCGCGGGTCGGTCAAGTCCCCCAACCGGACATTCTCAATTTTTATTTCCGGCTTTTCCTGAATAATGTAGGAAAGACGGCCAAAACCGAAGCCGATTAAACTAATTAGCAAAAAACTTACGGCTATAAATAAGTCGCTTTTGTTGTTTTGTATATAGGCCTTGACCGCGTAAAATTTATCTGATAACATAATTAGTACTTTAATATTTTATATTTTAATCATTAAATTGCAATATGGCTCATACAAAAGCGCAGGGTTCAGCCAAAAATCTTAGGGATTCCAAGCCGAAGTTTTTGGGCGTTAAATTAGGTGACGGCCAAACCGCCCGCCAGGGTGATATCATTATCCGTCAGAGAGGTTCAAGGTATCTTGCCGGCCAAAATGTCGGCGTCGGAAAGGACTATACAATTTTCGCGCTCAAAGGGGGGCGGGTTAAATTTTCTCAAAAAAGAAAAATGAGATTCAACGGAAAAATCGCGCTCAAAAAAGTCGTCAGCGTAGTTTAGTCCCCCGTCGTCCAATTCCCCACGTTTCGCTCACTAATTTATCCAACAACATTCCAACATTCTATAGAATGTTGGAATGTTGTTTTGGGTCTGTTTTTGATATACCGGCGCGATTTTTTATCATAAATTTACTGTGTCCTTCCGTAGCTTTACGCGAAGGAGGAGTTTTTTAATTTTTTGTTGGACAACTGTTCATTGTTGATTCTTATCTTTTTCGTTTTTATCTTTCGCCTTTCTTAAAATTACATCCGTTAATATCCTCGTATGTTCTTTTATTCGTTCGTGCTCTTGGCTATCAATAGTACGCATTACATCGTCAAGAAAGTCATATCGGATCTTTGTAAAATTTTCTATAAAGACCTCTTTGTTATCGGTGGTGGTTATTTTATATTGAGCATTCCCGTCAATTTTCTCTATGTTCAACTCTTTCAATTCAGCAGTTCCAAGTTCGCTTTCGATTTTCTTTATGTTGTGCCCCAACTTTCTTAGCTTGTCGTTCATTATGTTTTTGTTAGGGAAATTACCCGTCATCACAACTCTCGATTTAAGAATAAGTTCAAAATTATAGGACAATAACATATAAAACGATCTCAGAAACGCCCTATCTGTAATATTGTCCATAGTATTCGCTAAAGAATATTCGACAAAGGTAAGCCCCGTAGAAGCTATGGAAGTAAATTTATACGCATATCTGTATTTTTCTTGTTGGTTCATGCTCCTTCTAATCTTTTTGTTGGCTAAAAAGACACAACGGTTCTAATAAATACTCATTTAAAATATGCTGAAAATTGGATGGCTCGCAATAAGGGATAAGTTTCCGAAATAGCGTCCTTGCGCGGATCTTTAATTTTTAACTCATCAACTATTTCTCTAACGAACTGCGGAATTGTTTTAATTTCAACACCAGGACCAAAATTCATATCTTTTGATACAGAATTACGAAAACTAACAACAGCAATCTGTTTTAGTGTGTTTTTAAAGGGGAAAACTTGTAAATAATACCTACGAGCATCTTCAAATTTTCTTTTAAATCTTTTCTCTCGCTTCGCCCTTGTGTCTGAATCGGTAGACGTTTCTATGTGTAAGAGGGTTTTGGTATTTGGATCATATGCGACCACGTCCATTTCTCCTACATATCCGCCTTTGCCACGTGCGTTCTTGCCAAACTTTATGTTTGTGCGGACAAGTAATCCCTTGTATTGATACCATTCCGCGGTTAATTTTTCTAAAAAATTCATAAATTTATTTTTTTTATTTTTTTCTTTTTTGTTTTTCTAAAGCTGGCTGGGTGATAGTTATATAATGATGTTCATCAATAAGTTTAGCTAGAGTTCTATCTCTTGGAGTCTTTGCGTTTTGAAATAGGTTTTGTGTTTTCTCTAAAAAACTAAAATAATCATCGGCATCGCCCCCATTAAATCCGTAGTGTTTTCTAATAAATGTATCCCACATGACAAAAACTTTTGGGGCTTTTAAATGCATCAACTTAGGCGTGCCGGTTTTTTCAATGCCTTTTATCGCCGCTAAAGTTTTAAAAATCTTTTTTATGTCATCTTTATAGTCGCGGAGGTTGACCGTTTTAAAATTTAATTTTTCAAATTTTTTAAAAAGGGGTCTTAATTTTTTAAGAGTATTTTCAAATTTATCTAAATTAAAACTTCTTACTGCAAATCTAAAGCGAGCAAAATTCCAAATAGATAGCATTAGAAGACAGGATTCTGTTTCAAACCCCTTTTTCATTAAATTCAAAAACATGGGATAAAAATCCCACCTCAACTCTTTTTGGCTAAATCTTTTTAATTTTTTCATAAATTTATTTTTTTAATTTTTTCTTCATCACAAACCTCATGTGCCAACGCAATCTCTCAAATGAATGATTATCTAATGCACGCTGACCACTTAACATTCCAGAGAAAAATATTATTGGTTGTAATTTATTTAACTTTAGACGATACGTTCCCATATTTTCGTAAAAACATATTTTTTGAGCTAATTCTCTTTTGAGTATATCAGAAGCCAGAGCGTTTATCACAACAATAATCTTGGGATTTATAAACTTTATTGTCTCAAAAGAAATGCCGAACTGCTCTTTTGCGAAGTCACTCAAGGAATTGTCTTTTTTAATATACTCTGATTTGATTGATTTTTGATCGGTCTTTCTTTCAAAAAATAGATCAATGTGCTGCCAGAATATACCAAGATCGCCCGCCATCATTTTTAACTTCGTAAAATAGTCATATCTCTCCATCGCAAGCTTTTCAACCTCAATTATGGTATTTACTTTTCGTTTGATCATATTAGTAAATTTGAAATACTCTTCTGGTTTAATATTCTCGTAAGGACTATCCTTTAACAGTTTACGAAAACCTCTCGAACTAAAAGAGGGGTTTAATCCCACAAAAAGCACGCCGCCTTTTCGGAAATGCGGATAAAACAATGGTGCGTACACCCTATCGTTCTCTTTTCCGAAATATTTCTGCCATAATCCTAAAATTTTATCGTTTGGAAATTCTATCTTAGTCATAAATTTATTCTCCTAATTTTTTTGTTGGGCAAGACATATTAATTTTTTTAAAATTCTTAACATATTTTTACATCATTAAAGTTTGCAACTGAATATTGCATAGTTATTTAATCGTGTACCATATAAAAATTAATAGGGGCAAAAAGGAGGTAATAAACAAAACATTTATTGCAACGAACCAAAATTCAGAGGCGCCCGCAATCTTTCGTTCTGCACTTTTCCCTTCATTATATTTTTCTTCTCTGAATTTTTCATAACTATCGATATCAATAATTTTATCACCCACGCTATTAATAAATTCCTTTTTCGATTTCTGGATAAATTTTAAACGCCCATCTAGAGATATGCTTTCCTGAGATAAAATACATGTAAGATAAATACTGGAACTAATCAGGAAACTGGTAAATAAAACCCCATCAATTTTAGCAAGCATAGATAGACAACCATTTAGATTATCGCTAGAGAGGAAAATAAAAAGTCCGGCAACAATAACTGCCGAAATGGACATTGTGTTTCCAAAAAATGCTCGTTTGTGATCTATATTTTTAGCTACAAGTTCTATCATACGCTTTTCGCTCTCTTCCAAATCCCTTTCTCTATTTTCAAGAATTTTAATGTATTGAGGTTGTTCAGATTTTTTTCTTTCGTATGCTTTCCAGAAGTCGCCATTTTCTATCGTATTTCCTTGCGCGTCTTTGATTAGTCCGGCGAGCCGATCATAGAAAGCCAAAATCGTTTCGGGCGACGCGCTACTTCCAGCCTCGCGTTTAGCCCGTTCATATTTATCGCTATTGTTATTTAGGGTATATTCTTTCTCTCCAATTTTTATTTTTATCTCTTGCATGTTTTATTTCCAAAAGCTTAGTTTTTCGCTTTTTGACCATTCAATAAACTTTTCCGTCGCTGTTTGGATTTTTAAAATCCAGACCGCAGTTTCACTTTTAGATTTATTTGATTGAAAACTTAACAATAATCCTCAAACCATACAAAAAATTTTGGGAAAAATCAAGGGCAAATTTAACGGCTAGCGGGCACGCTCTAGAATTTAACCCCATTAGGGGCGTTACTGCCTCTAATGAGGACATGTGGATAACTATTGACTTTTGGTAAGCGCTTGCTATACTTTAAATATCACTACGAAAAAGACCCCATTAAGGCCTGTCCTTAACGGGGGCTTTTTCTTTATGAGGAGAATTATTCAAAGAGATCTTGTTTCTTACATCATTTAGATAGGTAATCGGCGCATTGGTTCTTTTTAACAATATTGAACATTTTTCCTGAATACTTGGGGAAAGTATGATTTTTAACCTGCCCTTTTCCTGTAAAAATTTTACCAAACTTGCGTAATCTCCGTCGCTCGTGATTAACGCCAATTTTTCACAAGAATTTTCATAAACATCACGAGCTGCTTGCAAAACCAAATCGGCATCACAATTGCCCTTTGGTTTGCCCTCTCCGTCATAGATCACTTCTTTAAAAATGATAGTAAAGCCGGCTTTTTGCAAAGCTTCATACAAATCTTTCTCCTTGGGTGTTAAGCCGATAAAGTAATAAGCAACTTTAACTTTGTACTTATCACTTAACCATTTTCTGAACCTAAAGAAATCGATTTTCCAACCGGAATTATTTACTCCGCGGTATAAATTATTACCATCTATATATGCGAAATTATTTTCTTTAGATTTCATGTTTTGATTGCATTACAAAAACATTCAGCTACGCCGTCCGAGCGCTTCCTTCACTACCTCTTTTTGGCGGCTTTTATAAATTCTATAAAAAGAGGGTGCGGGTTTAGCGGCCTGGATTTAAACTCCGGATGAAATTGGACACCGACGAAAAACGGGTGATTTTTTATTTCAATTATCTCAACCAAATTTTTCTGGGGATTTACGCCCGAAAACACCAAGCCCAATTCTTCAAATTTTTCCCGGTAATCGTTATTGAACTCGTAGCGATGGCGATGGCGTTCAATGATATTTCTTTCCCCATAGGCCTTATATGCCGTGGTAGCGGTTTTAATTTCGCAAGGATACGCGCCCAAGCGCATTGACGCGCCGAATTTTAATTGGCTGATGTTTTTTTCCTGATCCGACATTGTCATGATGACCGGATGCGGAGTATTTGGCTCCAGTTCCGTGCTTGAGGCCTTGCGAAATCCGGCAACATTTCTCGCGAATTCAATGGCCGCCAATTGCATGCCGTAGCAAAGTCCCAAAAAAGGTATTTTATTTTCGCGTAAAAACTTTATGACTTTAATTTTTCCAAGCGCCCCTCTCGGACCGAATCCCCCCGGCACGATAATGCCGGCAAAATCCTTAAGTTCCTTGATTTTTCGGGGATTATTTTCGTATGTTTCGGCGTTTAGCCAGACGATTTCCGGCTTTAAGCCGTAGCGCCACGAAGCGTGTTTTATCGCCTCAATTACCGAAATATACGAATCCGAAAGCGTGAAATTTCCCGTGGCGAAATATTTGCCCACAATGCCTATTTTAATTTCTTTGCGGCTGTTTGCGGCCCGCCGGTTGAGCTTTACCCAGTCATCCAGCCGGTTTTTTCGTCTCGGCATCGCGAATTTTTCAAGAATTCTTTTGCTTAATCCGGCGCGCTCGAAATTAACCGGTATTTCATAAATGCTTTTTATATCTGGCGCCGGAATCACATCTTCTTCCAGAACATTGCAGAAAGTGGCGATTTTTTCTCGGCGCGGAGCGTCAAGAGCTATCGCGGAACGCGCGATAATTATGTCGGGTTGAATTCCCGCGGAGTTCATGGCTCTAACCGCGTGCTGGGTCGGTTTGGTCTTCATTTCCCCTATCATTCTCGGGATGGGCAGGTACGAAACCAAGACAAACAAAACATTTTGCGGCTGTTTTAAATGCATCATTCTGGCCGCTTCCAGAAACAAGATGTTTTCGTATTCGCCTACCGTGCCTCCGATTTCAACCACCAAAAAATCCGTTTTGGACCTGCGCCCGGCCCGTTCCAGGCGGCGTATAACTTCTTCGGGAATATGCGGAACGACTTGCACGCATTTGCCGCCGTATTCCAAAGCGCGCTCACGTTCAATCACCGATTTATAGACCGAGCCCGAAGTCATGTAATTCTCGGAAGAAATATTTTCACCCAAAAATCTTTCGTAATTTCCCACATCTTGGTCGCATTCCATTCCGTCTTCGGTCACGAACACCTCGCCGTGCTCTATCGGGTTCATTGTGCCGGCATCCACGTTAAGATACGGGTCAATTTTCACGCAGCTTACGCGGTATCCGCAGTTTTTTAAAATGGCCGCGATGGAAGCGGCAGAAATCCCTTTTCCGATGCCGGACATCACTCCTCCGGTGATAAAAATATATTTGGTCATTTGGTTTCTTTGGCCTTTACGACAATTTTAATTTTTTCGGACGCCTCACGGCGCTTAATTTCTAAATTATGTTCCCCGATATTTTTTATCGGCTCGTTTATCTTCAAGTCCGCCTCCGTTATTTCTTTTCCGCCCGCTTTTTTCAAAGCCGCGATAATTTGTTTCGCGCTCACGGCTCTAAAAAGCCCGCCTTGCTCGTTCGCTTTGGCCTCAATGACTATGTTTTTATCCTTGAGATTTTTAAGGGCTGTTTCAAAAGCCGAGGCCTCCAAGATATGGGCTGATTCGCGCTGTTTCTTTAACGCTTCGGCTTCCCGCAAAACATCTGGCGTCAGCAATTTCGCGAGTCCCCGCGCCAGAAGAAAATTCCGGCCGTAACCGTCTTTAACTTCTTTAATGTCGCCTTTTTGTCCCAGTTGCGCCACATCTTTCAATAAAATAATTTTCATAATTATCGGCTATTTAGTAATATCTCAATCGCTTTATCCAGCTGCGGGTCAACTGATTCGTTTTCGTCTTTAGCCGCTTCCACCGGGAAGTCCGGCTCAAGCCCGTTTTCGGAAATTGAGTCCCCCTTCGGCGTAAGCCATCGGGCTATGGTCACTTTTAAAGATGTTTCGGGCGTAATGGGAATGAGCTCCTGAACCGACCCTTTGCCGTATGTTTTTGTGCCCGCTATTTTAGCGACTTCATTATCGCGTAGGGCGCCCGCCAGAATTTCGGAAGCCGAAGCCGAGCCGGCATTCACCAAGACGATAACGGGCTTTCCTTTCAAAATATCGTAGCCCCTTGAACGATGGATTTTTTCGCCAGCTTTTCCGAAATTTTCTATGACCACGGTTTTGCCCGCGGGCAAAAACCAGCTGGCAATGTCCACCGACGCTTCAAGATACCCCCCGGGATTATTGCGTAAATCCAAAACCAGTTTGTCGCTGCCGGATTCTAACATTTCGCGAAGCGCGTCCCTAAAAGCGTCGGGAGATCGTTCGGAAAAACTGTAAAGTTTTATGATAAATATGCCGTCGGAGCGTTTTTCGGTTTCAATCAGCGGAATTTGGATGGTGTCGCGCCGCACTTCAATTTCTCTGGTTGCTTCTTCGCCGTTTCTTAAAATGGTCAGCTGAACAGCCGTGCCTTTGGGGCCTCTTATTTTCAGCACGGCTTCATTCAGGGTCAGTTCGGCCGTTGATTCGCCTCCAATTTTAATTACCTTATCTCCAGATTTTATTCCGGCTTTATACGCCGGAGTGTTTTTCAAGGGAGCAATAACGGTTAAAATTCCCTTTCTCATCCCGATTTCCATTCCTACGCCTTCAAAATCGCCCCTGATCTCATCTCCAAAGGACTTATTTTCAACGGGAGGCAGAAATACGGTATACGGGTCGCCAAGCGAAGCCGCGAGCCCCTCAATTGAACCCCACACCATACTTTGGCGGTTAAAACCGTCTGAAGAAACATATTTTTCCTCAATGGTTCTCCACGCTTTCCAGAAAGGCGAAAAATCAACTTCCGGTCCCGGAGCTATGTTCGGTGTTTTCCCTAAAACAGAAACCACCTTTTCCACTTCCGGCCCGGATTGATACCCGAAATAGGCGCCCAAGGCAAAGGCGGCGAAAATCACGGCTAATGCCGAAAAAAATATAATTACTTTTTTACCGTAGGCCCGATTCATGGCGAATAATTTATATTTATTTTATACTATTATTATGAATTTAGCCAATGTTAAACTTTTTAACACCCTAACTTTTTAACTTTGAAACTTTTTAACACCCTAACTTTTTAACTTTGAAACTTTTTAACACTTTAACCCGCAAAAAAGAGGTTTTCAAACCCATTCACAAGGGCCGAGTTGGTTTATACACTTGCGGTCCGACCGTCTATAATTTTGCTCACATAGGAAATCTGCGCACCTATATTTTTGAGGATTTGTTGAGAAGAACTTTGGAACAGGCGGGCTATAAGGTAAAACAGGTGATGAATATAACTGATGTGGGGCATCTCACTTCGGACGCGGACTTCGGAGAAGACAAATTAGAAAAGGGCGCGAGGCGCGAAAAAAAGTCGGTTTGGCATATCACCAGATTTTACACTCGAGCTTTTCTGAAAGATATCCGGCGTTTAAACATTAAAAGAGCTCAAAATCTGGTTCCGGCAACAAAAGAAATTCAAGAACAAATCAAAATCATCCGCAAACTTTTTAAAAACAACTATGCCTACGAAACCGGAGAGGCCGTATATTTTGATGTGACAAAATTTAAAGGATATACGAAACTTTCCGGGCAAAAACTTGCTCAAAAACTTGTTGGCGTAAGAAAAGAGGTGATAATTGACCCGCAAAAAAGGCATCCGGCGGATTTTGCTTTATGGTTTAAAGTTGTCGGAAGATTTAAGAATCATACTATGCGCTGGCCCTCTCCCTGGGGCAAGGGTTTTCCGGGCTGGCATATTGAGTGTTCGGCAATATCTTCAAAATATCTCGGCCAGCCCTTTGATATTCACGCGGGCGGAGTTGACCACATCAATGTCCACCATACCAATGAAATCGCTCAATCCGAGGGGGCGTACGGGAAATCGCTTGCTAAAATCTGGATGCACGGCGAATTTCTTTTGGTTGACGCCGATAAAATGGCCAAAGCAAACGAAAATTTTTTAACTCTGCAATTTCTTATAGATAAGGGATTTGACCCTATCGCGTATCGCTATCTTGTTTTAACCAGCCACTATCGTTCCAAACTTAATTTCACTTGGGAATCTTTGGAAGCCGCCCAAAACGCGCTTAAAAAAATCCAAAACCGCGTTATTAAACTTTTAAACCCCGAGGCCTTTAAACCTTTAAACTTTTTAACCTTTAAATCTTTAAACCTTTCGACCTTGAAACCTTTAAACCTTGAAACCTTTAAACTTTTAAACTTTCCATTCCGCCGCGATTTTGAAAAAGCGATTTTTGACGACCTGAACACCCCCAAAGCCCTCGCAGTTTTTTGGAAATATTTTGATAAATTATCGCTTGCCGATATTTTGTGGGCCGACAAATTTTTTGGATTAAATCTTGAGGTCTTGAAACCTTTGAACATTCCGGCCAAGGTTAAAAAACTTGTTCAAGAGCGCGAAAACGCGCGTAAAGCCAAAAATTGGCGCAAAGCCGACCAAATCCGCGCCGAAATCCAAAAACTCGGCTGGTCTCTTGACGACACCCCCAAAGGCCCGGTAATTAAACCTTTAAACCTTGTAACCTTTTAACTTTTTAACCTTGTAACCTTTAAACCTTGCATTTTTAAGGCCTGCCATGCTAACCTTTTCGTATTATGTCCTCCGTCAAGCGTTTCGAAGACCTCGCCTGCTGGCAACAGGCGCGGGAGCTCACTAATTTTATTTACAATTTAACTTCAAAACCCGAGTTTAAACGCGACTATGGTTTGTCCAACCAAATCCAGCGTGCCTCGGTTTCGGTGATGTCCAACATTTCGGAGGGTTTTGAACGCGGAACAACGCCCGACTTCATTCATTTTCTTTATATCGCCAAAGGTTCTGCCGGCGAAGTCCGCAATCAATTATATGTCGCCAAAGATTTGAATTATATCAACGAAGAGGAATTAAATAAAGGATTGAATTTTGCCAAGCGTGTAGCCGGAACAATTTTTAATTTCATAGAAAGTTTAAAGGTTTCAAAGTTTAAAGGGCAGAGATTTGCTACAAAAGAAATGATGGAAGCGCAAAAGAAAAAAGAAGAATTTATAAAAGAGATGCGGAAAATCTATCCCGATTTTAAATAATTTTTAACCTCGCGAAGACCTTTAAATTTTGTAACTATGTAACTTTGTAAACTTGTAACTTTTAAACCTTTTAACTCTGAAACTTTTAATTGCTCGGCGTTGTTGAGGCGTTTGGATCAATTATGTTGACTGTCCGCTCGGCTGTCGCGATATTACCAGCGCTATCAGTTGCGGTGTAAGTAATGGTGTGTGTTCCCGCAGCCGATGTGTCAATCGCAAGGCCGTCGCCCTGTGAAAGTTCGGGGCCGGCGTCCAATGATGCGGTGTAGCCCAAATTACTATCAACATTATCGGTTATGGTAACTCCCAAGTCGCCGTAAGTCGCGCCAATTTCAATTTCGGCCGGATTATTGCCGATGACAGTTATCGTTGGAGGCGTCGTATCGGCTGTAACAGTCGTCGTTACGGTTTCTCCTCCGCTTGGCGGAGGGGTCGTCAAGCCCGAACAAACACCCGCAACGGTCTTCGTAATTCCGCTCGCGATTGACAGACAATATGGCTCGCCCGTAACTTCGTCATATAAAGTAATGCCGGTTGGTTTGTCGGCTGAACCAACGGTTAAACTAGCGACAATAACATCTTTGAAATTGGCAAGACCGTTGGTGATAGTTGTTCCGAGCGAAGCGAGATAATCCAAAACCGCTTGCATTGACACGCCGGCTTGCCCCGCAGAAGGCGGGGAGCCAGCTTCCAGGCCCGACACTCTTGCCGTCAATTCCTCCAAATCAATCTGCATCGCTTGCACCGCGGACAAAACAAATGTTGAGAGTTTGTAAATATCCACTCCTCCGCCGGAAGCCGAGAGCACTTCTTGAGGCGATTCTTCGGCAATAAGGCCGATTCTCAATGGCGCCGACTCGTCTTCAAATTCATAGCGGTATTTGGCCACTTTCATTCCTTTTATTGTGTTTAGAATTCCGTTTTGTTCCTCCAAACCTACATAACTTATGTCTTTTTTCATTGAACGGGTTGAAATATTGACAAAAGAAGTCGCTGCCACGTCCCCTATCACATGCAGTTTATAAGCCGGAGTTGTGGTCCCGATGCCGATATTGCCGTTATCCAAAACGGCAAGAGTGGTACTGCCAAACTGACTATTCAGGTAAAGGGCCTGGTTGATGCCGGCTGAATCGGCTTCGGTAAATCTAAAGCCGTTGGCAAAAATAAGGTCGCCGACATAAGAGGTCCTGGCGTGAAGCGTGCCTAAAATATCAAAGTTGTTTTCAACGGTTGAAGTTCCCGAGCCCCCCACATACAAAAGTCCGTTGACGGATAAAGTATTGGTCGGACTCGTCGTCCCGATTCCTACTTTGCCTCCGTTATTAATCAAGAAACTCGTCGCGCTTGAAGAGCCGACAACAAACGAAGGAACTCCGGCGCCGAGAGCGTTGGGGTTGACCGACAAGAGTCCCCAGGGAGAAGTTGAAGCGATGCCGACGTTGCCGTTTGGCATTATATTCATTCGGTCTGCAATTGTCCCTAAATTTGCCGTTCTTAATCTAATCATTCCGCTATTATTCGCGTCCCTTCTGTCTATCGTTACAAGGCCGATAGAAGTGTTTGAGTTTCTAACGGCAATACCTCCCACATCCGCGTCTCCTGTCCTGATTCCGTCTATTTGCAAACTTCCCGCACTAGTGGACTCAATTAAAATAGTTGTGTCATTCCCTCCATTTACTTCAAGCAACTGTGCCGGATTCGCAGTCCCGATGCCGACATTGCCGCTTTCTTTAAGAATAAATTTAGGAGTGTTGGAGCCGATCACAAACGAGTTTACTCCCGCGGGGTCATTAAGCCCGAGAAGACCTCTTGGGGTAGTCGTCCCGACGCCGACATTGCCGCCGGTATCAATAATGAAACTCGTCGCGCTTGATGAGCCGACTACGAATGATGGTCTTCCCGCAGCAATACCATTTGGATTTATTGAGAAAAATCCCCACGGGGTTGAGCTTCCTACGCCAACAAGTCCTGTTGGGTTTAAGCTCTGAAAGGTCATTATATATTCGTTCCCGGTTGCCAGGGCGTCAGAAAAAGAAGCGTCAAGAACTCCAATATGGAGACGACTGTCTTCAGAACCACCCGCCACATGTTTAAAGAAAGCTTGTGTGCCAACACGCCCAAAAGCTATGCTTGCGTCGCCCGTAGATATAACATTTATAATAGCATCATTAAGGGTGCTGTTTATTGATAAAGCAAATTTCGGGGTGCTGGAGCCGATGCCCAATTTGTTATTCGTATCATCCCAGAACAGATTGGCATTATCCTGCGACAATAATCCCCCTGCGCCCGCGAACAAAACAGAGCCGGAGGTCATTGCGGAAAATACTTGATTAGTGGTTGAAGCCGTTCCCGAAACCGTCAGCGCGGTTGTGGAAGCATTAGTTGCTGTCAAAATTGAACCGTCAAATGTAAAATCGGAATCGTCTGTGAAAGCTCCGGCGGTTGTGATATATGGAACGCGGCCCGAGGTCAAAGCCGAAACCGTAAGATTCGTGCTTGAAGCAGTTCCAAAAAATCCAGTTCCAGAAACCGTCAGCGCGGTTGTTGAGGCATAAGGCAAAACGCTTGCTGATGCTGAATTGCTTCTGAAAATACCGTCAGCCGTTAGATTGTTGGTCAGATATCCCGCGCCGGAAACGGCGAACAAAGCGCCGGGACTTGTCGTCCCAATTCCCACCCTTCCCCCATTATCAATCAAGAAACTCGTGGCGCTTGATGAGCCGACTACGAATGAAGGCACTCTCGCGCCGAGAGCATCGGGATTGACCGAAAGAAGACCCCAGGGGGTTGATGAAGCGATGCCGAAATTGCCGGTTGATTGCATTCTAAATCTCTCTGTTCCGTTATTTGTTCCGAAAAGGGCGCCGGAAGTATAAATCAGATTGCCGCTGGATGTCTGCATTCGCCATAGGTTAGTTTGGTCGCCTATCCAAAACCGCGCGCTGCTGGTTACGCCGTCTCCTCCAATTGCCAAACCCGTATTGACCCCGTCCGCTTCTTCCAAATGGAAAGTAACGCTTGGCGAAGATGTTGATATTCCCACCCTTCCGCTATTTTGCTGAATTACGAATTGGTCAGACCCGATATTCAAGCCCGTTGTGCCGAGAGTCGTGGTTGCGTTAGCGGTAATATCAAAACTTGAAGCCGTGGTTGAAAAAGTGGTCGTGGCCACTCCTCCTATATATAAGGTATTGAAAATTGATGAAAGGGATGATGAGGCGTTCGGGATTGAGAGAGACGAGGCCGAGAGAGCTCCGGTGATAGTGGCGCCGCCTGATGAAATAGTCAGACCCCCGGTCAATGTGCCGCCTGAAAGCGGAAGATAGTTTGTAGCGGTAATGTCATTCGGGATGTCGGCGTCCGTAAGGCCCGAGACCCCGGAAACAGTCGCGGTGGAAATGGTAACCCCCGAGAGTTGATTGATTCTGTTGGTAAGGGCGATAGCGGCAAAATTATCATTGGCTCTTTTGGCAATTTCTTTTTTAAGTTCCGAAACCTCGGCAAGTATTCTGGCATTCACTCCTGAAAGCGCCAAATCCAGATCGGTTTTGGAAAGTCCGGCGAGAACCCTTTCAACCACCCGTTCGGTTACGACTCTTTCGGCGATTGTCGGCTGTTGTTTGGGTTCGGGCGTTGAAATTTGGTTGGTGGCCGGCTCAAGACCTTGAGAACGTAAAATGGTTAAGTCCCGCGGCTCTTTTTCCTCCGCCGCCTCTTCTTCCTTAGGCACCTCCGGCAGTCGTCCCAAAATTTCAAATGTCTTATCATATATACCGACGAGTGTCTCTTTTGTTTTTTCAATCGCCTTATCAGCGCCCCTGCCGGTTAAAGAGCCGGCATATTTGCCGACTTTCAACGGAACTTCCTCAATTTTATTTTTCAGGTCCAGAGTAAATGAGCCGGTTTCCTTGCCCGCTATACGGACTTTGTTTTTTACATAATCAAAAGGCCGCGATTCCGCTATATTCTGAAATCTTTCGGATACGACATTAGCGAAATTCGGAAATTTAAAACTCTGGAACTTTGGAAGTTTAAGACCTTGAATTTTTGAAATTTTGAAGTTTTTAAGTTTTGGGAAATTAAGACCTTGAGAAATTGAAAGTTTGAAATCTTGAAACTTTGAGAAATTGAAATCCAGAAACTTTGAGATCTTGAAATCTTGAAACTTTGAAATCTTGAAACCTTGAAACTTTGAAACTTTGAAACTTTGAAACTTTGAAACCTTTGAACTTTTAAATTGGGAGATATTCTTTAAACTCTCGGACACCGAGACACTGAAACTTTTAAACTTTGAAACGCTATTTTTAGCGATATCGGCGATCCCCACAGATGAATTATCCAAAACCAGCGCCGTTTGGTCTATAACATATGAGAGGTCCTGCCTTATGTCCGCGCTTTTGGTTTTTAAACTGTTGAGCGTCAAAACCGCAATTTCCTTGGAAGCCGGAACTATTTTTGAAAGCGCGTTTTTAAAATCATTATATTTCGCCAAAGCCGCGTCAGGATTTCTCAAAATGAAAAAACCGGCAGTCGCGAAAATCAGAAAAAGAACAAGCGATTTAATAATAAGGGGCGAAAAAAGTGATTTAAACGAAAAGAGATATTTAAACGGATTAAAAGGTTTTAAGTATTTTTTCGGCGCCAAGTCGCCCAAAAGCAACGCGTCCCAAGGATCGGTTTTTTGGGAAGATGCCGAAAAAAATCTGTATATTGATTTGGAATTATTTTTTTGAGTATCGTTGTCAAGTTTGGGTAATTCTGAAATTCGTTTGACCCCGGTATTTTCCGTAATAAAATTTTGCAAAACGGATTTCTCAATAAACCAAACTCCGTTTATTCTTTCGGCCGACAATTTATTTTCTTGGATTAATTGGCGCAGCCGTTCTTTATGATAGCCGGCAAAAGAGGCCGCGTAAGTCAGCGACAAAAATTCTTTATCGTTCCTCCAAATTTTTGGAATTTGATGCCTAGCCATAAAAGAGTGTTTAATTCAATTTTATTTCTTATTTGGCAAAATAAAAAATAACAAATGTGGATAACTAAAAACTCCGCCAAAGGCGGAGTTTAATTTCTAATTTCTAATTGCTCTAATTTCTAAATAAATTCCAAACTCCAATGTCCAATTTTTGGATTTGGTACTTTGGTATTTTTTAGGTCAATTAGGTCAATTAGAGTAATTAGGTTAATTTTACTAAACACCGAGTGTCTAGTAGACATTGATAAACATTATAAATCTTTAATGTTTATCAAGGTTTTTTATAATAATTCTCAATAAGTTTTCTATATTCTTGCGCGCTAGGTCTGATCTTTCTTGTCATAGTCTTATAATCTACTTCTATCAAGCCGAATCTGGGCCAAAAGCCCTTATCCCACTCAAAATTATCCAAAAGCGACCAGTAAAAATAGCCCCGAACATCGGCGCCCTCTTCCATTGCTTTATTTACCCATTTTAAATGTTCTTTTATAAAATCAGCTCTTTTCTTGTCTTTAGCGTCCGCAATGCCGTTTTCGGTAATAAAAATGGGCTTCTCATATTTCGCCAAATTCTTCAAAACTTTATAAATCCCTTCCGGATATATTTCCCAACTCATATCAGAAATATATTTATTCTCATTTTGATTAAATGCCAGACGCTTAACGCTATTATGAAAATAATAATTTAGACCGATAAAGTCCTGATGATTTTTGATATTATCCAAAAACCGTTCATTCCACCACCAATCCGCAAAATTGGCTAAAACGGCATTTATCCCTTTACCCTCAAAATAAATATTATTTTTGGCAATGCCTATTTGGGCTCCCGGATTTAGGCCTTTAATTTTTTGATATGCTTTTTTATGGGCCGTCTCAAGATTTTTCAAAACCTTAATATACTTAAATAGCGACTTTTCCTGCGGCGGCCAGGTGCCGCTAAAATATGAAATACCGGCATAAACCATCGGCTCGTTTACGGTCACCCAGAATTTAACATCGCCTTTAAACTCCGTTACGATTTTTTCAACATAGCGTAAAAAATAATCTGTGGTTTTTTTGTTCATCCAACCGCCCAGAGCTTTAATCCAAATAGGATTTGTCCAGTGCCAAAGCGTTACAAATGGCTCAATCCCGCGCGTTTTTAACGCATTAATGACCTCGCGATAATGTTCAATTTCTTTTTCGTTAAATTTCCCCTCCTCCGGTTCAATGCGCGACCACTCTATTGAAAAACGATGGGCGTTATGGCCGAGCGATTTAGCGATGTCAAAATCCTCTTCATAACGATTATAATGATCGCACGCGCGCCCCGAAATATAATTTTCACGCCTCAAGGGGCCGGGATAATCATTTAATATATAATCGGGGTAATTTTTATTTAGCGCCTCCTTGGCAAGACGCGCCGCGTTTTCTTTTTCCCACTCTGTCCAATCGTTAATATTACCCCCCTCAACCTGATGAGCGGAAGTGGAAGAACCCCAGTAAAAATCTTTGGGAAAAGGCGTCATAAATTTCTAATTATTCTAATTGATCTAATTGATCTAATTGATCTAAAAAACTTAATGATTTCTTCGCCAAATTTTGCGGTTCTCTCCTCCAAATCGTATTTTTTAGGGGTTTCGTTGGACATTGGGGCTTATTTAGATTAATTAGGTTAATTAGAAATTAGATTAATTTTGATTTTTTCGCCTCCATTCTTGTATCTTTTTATGGTTTCCAGAAAGCAAAACCGCCGGAACGGCGTACTTTTTGCCTTTGTATTTCAAAATCTCCGGACGGGTGTAGTGGGGATATTCCAGTCCCTTGCCGCCCACCCCCTCTTTTTTAACCAAAAGATTAAAATGAGATTCTTCTTTCAATGACTCCCATTTTATCGCGCCGGGCAGGAGGCGCGTTATGGCCGAAATCAAAACCATAGTCGCTACATCGCCGTCGGTCAGGACATACGGCCCTATGGAAATCTCCTCGGCTTTCAGAGCGATTTTTACTCTTTCATCTATGCCTTCGTACCTCGCGCTGATAAAAATCAACTGTTTATACTTTTTTGTCCAGTCGCGCGCTATTTTTTGATTGAACTGCCTGCCCTTGGCGGAAAGTAAAACTACTTTTCTCGCGCCTTTCTTTTTTATCTTTCCGTATGCTTTTAAAATCGGCTCCGCCTTCATCACCATTCCCGCGCCTCCGCCATACGGCTTATCGTCTACCGTAAGGTGTTTATCTTTGGTAAAATCGCGCGGATTGAAAAAGTTAATTTTAATCAAGCCGCGCTTTTGCGCGCGTTTTAAAATGGAGGAATTAAAATAGGATTCAAAGGCCTCGGGAAAAATAGTTATGATATTGAAGTTCATAGTTAAAAAGTTACAAGGTTAAAAGGTTACAAGGTTACAAAGTTGAAAAGTTAAAAGGTTGCAAAGTTACAAGGTTTCTTGGTTTAAAGGTTAAAAAATTACAAGGTTGCAAAGTTACAAGGTTAAAACAAAAACCGCACTATTTATAATAGCACGGTTTTTGTCGGACTCGTAGTGATTTAAAGTTTCAAATCGTCTACGTCGGCCGAAGGTCTTGGTCCGCGACCGCCTTCGGGCTCTTCAATCTTCAGATTCACGCGAGAACGGTTTTTTAAACCGACTACGCGTAAAAGCGTGCGAAGGGCCTTCGCGGTATTGCCACCTCTTCCGATTATTTTGCCCATATCAGCCGGGTCAATTTTAAGCGTCAAAAGAACGCCCATTTCATCAACCTTTCGGTCTACTTCAACGGCTTTCGGAGTGTCAACCAAGCTCTTAACCACATACTCCAGAAATTCCTGATCAGTGTATTTTTCCGCCATTTTACTAATTCTGAATTAAGGATTAATGCTAATTTTCAGTAGCCACCCTCTAGGGTTCGACCGATCCAGCCGCAAGGATTGCCTTTTGGCCTGCCGCTACTTATTAAGCCCCATTATAGCAAATACAAAGGGTTTGTCAAGAGCTAATTTCTTGTTTCTTTTTTTCAGCCAATTCCTCAAAATCCTTATTAAACCTGTCTATTTTTTTCTGGAGATCGTCTTTAAGGCGGAATTTTTCGTCTTCCGACATTTCGCCCTTCCTTTCTTTTTCCTGAATGTCCTTCCAGACCGCTTCTCTTTCCTGCCTTAAAGCGACTCTGGAGGCCTCCAGTTTTTCGCCCGTTAATTTTAAAAGCGCGGCCCTGCGTTCGCCGGTAAGTTCCGGTAAAATTATCCTCAAAACATTCTTATCCGCTACCGGCTGAAGCCCCAGATTGGAGGCGCGCACGGCTTTTTCTATCGGTTCTATGGAATTTTTATCCCAGGGCTGTATCAGCAAAGTTCGGGCGTCTTGAACGCTTATTGAAGCCAGCCCCTCCAATTTCATTTTGCTTCCGAAATAATCCACGGCGATATCTTTAACCAAAACGGGATTGGCCCGTCCGGTACGCAAACCCCCCAATTCTTCGGATAATTTTTCCCGCGACCTTTTGGCCGCGACTTCAAATTTTGATAAATCGTACATATTAAAAATTACTAATTTCTAATTAACCTAATTATTCTAATCGCCCTAATAAAATTATTTTAATAAATTAATAAATGAGTTAAGTATTCCAGACACATTTTTCGGCTAATATTAAAAATCATGGCCGATTCTCTGGCCTGTCTTATTTTCGGAATAAAGTCGTGTCTGTTTTTATCAAGCATCCATCTTTCCAGATCGTCTAAAAAACCGGCGAATTTTTCTTTGTCTTCGGCCAAATCCCGCGTGAATTCGATTCTGGACTGATAATCCGATTTCATAAAATTAGACAGGTCATTTGAGCTGGAGCCGGCAATTTTTATCTCAACCAATCTTGAACGCAATGTATCGGGCATCAAATCGGGACGATCCGACAAAATAAAAAAATGCCTGTTGTCCTGCGAATCCTCAACGGCTTTGAGAATGGCCTGCGGGAGAAAATGGCCCGCGCGCGAGACCTCAATAATAAAAAAGGTTTTTCGGCCGGATTCCGGCTTTATGAACGATAATTCTTTAATTTTTCGCGCCTCGTTAATGCCCGTTTCCCCCAAAAACAAGCGCACTTCTCCGTATTGCCGCAAAAAATCAGATAATTTTTGGGCCTCAATCGGGCCGTTTAACAAATAACCGTTGGCTAAAACGCTCCTTTTCAAATGCTCTTTAAGAGTTTGGAATACGGGGTTCATCTCTTTCCCAACAAACTTTTTTTATAAACGCCGAGGTGATTTAAGGCGATGCCCGTGCCTTTAGCGACGCAAAAAAGCGCCTCCTCGCTGACTCGGGCTTTAACGCCGGTGGCGCGATAGACCAGTTCGGTGATATTTCGCAAAAGAGACGTTCCTCCGGTCATGGTTATGTTTTGGTCTATGATATCGGCGGCGAGTTCCGGAGGGGTCTCGTGAAGAACCGATTTAATGGCTTTGGTTATTTCACGAAGCTCGTTTTCAATGGCTTTGGCCACTTCATTCGTGGAAATTTCCGCGGTTCTGGGAAGTCCGGTAAGAAAGTCCCGGCCCTTAATCAAATAAGCGTCTTCTTCGTCCACATTTACGGCCGAACCAATGGCTATTTTTATTTCTTCGGCGGTTCTGTCGCCTATCGCCAAATTAAAAGTTTTTTTCACATAATCCGCGATGGCCTGGTCTATTTTATTGCCCGCGACTTTAACCGAAGTTGAAGCCACAATGCCGCCAAGAGATATTACCGCGACATCAGTCGTGCCTCCGCCTATGTCAACCACCATATGTCCGGTCGGCTCGTGAATAGGGATTCCCGCGCCAATTGCCGCCAAAATCGGCTCTTTCATGACAAAAGCCCGCTTGGCTCCGGCTTTTAAGGCCGCTTCAACCACCGAGCGCCTTTCGGTTGAAGTCACGCCAGCCGGCACCGAAACCAAAACCTCCGGCTTAAAAATATTCCAGCTGCCCAGCGATTTTCCTATATAATAACGAAGCATGGCTTCAGTAACGCGATAATCGGCAATGACTCCGTCTTTCATGGGCCTGTAAGCCATAATGCTGTCGGGCGTTTTGCCAACCATATTTTTGGCTTCGTTGCCGACGGCCAGCACCTTATTTTCCGGAACGGAAACGGCGACCACCGACGGCTCATTTAAAACAATGCCGCGCCCTGGAACAAATACCAAAGTATTCGCCGTGCCCAAATCAATTCCGAGTTTTTTAACAAATAAAGTCATTCTCTTTTTATGTCCGCGCCGAGCGCCGACAATTTTTGCTCTACGGCCTCGTAACCGCGGTCTATATTATAGACATTGTGGACTATTGTCCGCCCTTTTGCAATGAGGCCGGCGATGACAAAGGCGAGACCGGCCCTTAAATCCGGACTCTCCACCTCCCGGCCGTAAAGAGTCGTCGGACCCAAAACAATTATGCGGTGCGGATCGCACGGAGTTATATTCGCGCCCATTCGGCTAAGTTCCGGCGTGTATTCCAGCCGGCCGTCAAATATTGTTTCGTGAACTTGGCTTTTGCCTTCGGCTTGGGTCAAAAGAACCGTGAAGGGCGCCTGCAAATCAGTGGCGAAACCTGGATATTCGCCGGTTCTGACATCAATGGCCGATAATTTTGAAGGCCTTGAAACCGAAACCCAATCGGGGCCGGTTTTTATTTTTACTCCGGAGGCCTCAAGATGCGAAATTAAACTCAAAAAATGCTGGGGCCGGCAGTTTTTTATTTTTATTCCTCCGGCTCGGGAATTAGCCAAAAGCGCGCCCAAAATCAAAAAACAGCCCGCTTCTATCCTGTCGGGAATGACTTCAAAAGAGGCCTTGGCCGTCAACCTCCCCCTCCTTCCCAAGCCGTCTATAATAATGGTATGTGTTCCTGCTCCGCTTATTTTGGCGCCGGAATCGTTCAAAAAATCGGCTAAAGCCCCTATTTCCGGCTCTTCGGCGCAATTTCTCAAAATCACGCGGCCCTCGCCGAGTATTGCCGCCATCATCAATGTTTCGGTCGCGGTAACGCTTGGAGTCAAAAAAGCGAAATCGGCCGCCTTAAGTTTTTTGGCCTCAAAAAAATATCTCTCGCCCGACTCGCGCACTTTAGCGCCCATGGCTTTTAAACCGTCTATAAAAAAATTGATGGGTCTTTTGCCGATGACGCATCCTCCGGGATACGGAATGGAAACACGGCCGTAGCGCGCGAGCATCGGCCCCAAAAGAACGATTGAAGCCCTTAGCCGCTTGCTGATGTCCTGGTCCAAATCGGTTTTGGCTTCTTCCGGCGCGGCAAATGAAAAAACTTTGTTTCCGATATTGGAAACCCTGACACCGGAAGTTACCATCAGTTCTTTTAAGCGAAACACATCCTCAATTAAGGGGACATTTTCAATTCGCAGCGGGTTTTGAAAAAGAAACGACGCGCCAAAGGCCTTAAGGGCGCTGTTTTTGGCTCCGGAAACCTCCACCTCGCCTTTCAGCAGTTTTCCGCCGTTGATTATAAATTTAGCCACATCCATATTATAAAGCGCGCGCGGCATTTTATCTATACGCTGAAATTGATATTTGACGGCTTAAATATTAGTATTTGATTGGATATTCCGGAGGACGCCGACCTTGAAAAAAACCGCTATCAGCGTCTTTTTACTGATTTTGTCAACGGCTTTAATTTATTGCGGCGCAGCACAGGCATCTACCAAAAACAACTCCGCGTATAATTTCGGCGTGGTGAAAAAAGGCGCGATTTACCGTTCGGCCCAGCCCTCAAAGATTTTTCTTGAGCGCGTTATTCAGGAAAAGAAAATCAAAACAATCCTTAACCTGCGCGGCCATCGCGGCGAAAACGCATTTGAACGCGAGGTGGCGAAATCCGGCAAAATTTCCTTATTTGAGTTTCGCCTGCGAGTTGAGAATATGGATTTCAATATGGTTGAAGGGGCTTATAAAGTTTTGGCTGACTCCAAAAATCATCCGATTCTGGTTCATTGCCTTGTTGGGGCTGACAGGACGGGTTTACTGATAGCTCTTTTTCGCATCCGGGAACAAAATTGGCCCCTTGAAAACGCCATGAAAGAAATGCTTTTTTACTGGCACGATCCGAAAATACTTCCGCGATTTCAGCAATATCTGAAAAAGCAGTATCTTTTGCTAAATCGGCTGAAATATTGAAAATGCCGCGAAAGTCAAAAACTTGACAAACTATATGCTTCTATGTTATACTTTAGACGGTGTAAATAGTACAACTTAACAGGAGGTGAGCCGTGGGAAAGCTGTCCAGAGAAGAAGCAGTAAAGGAGATCATTCGGGTGCTTCAGCAGGTCGAGCCGACGACCAACCCCTACGCGGTGATCGAGTCGGCGAAAACCTGCTTCGGCATTCTCGACGCTCCTCCCGACGGCGGCTTCTAGTAAGCCGCTCCACTCCCCCCAGAGGTCCAACTCATCCGAGTTGGGCCTCATCTTTTTTACATTCCACTCCTACTTCCTGTGACACTTCTTATAATAATTGCCACGCGGATCGCCCAAATATTTGAATCGTGGCATCTTTTTACCATCAACTTCTACTTCCTCCAAAAACATTTTAAGCGGCCGCGCCCATAAGTCGAAATTTCTGTATAATGCTCGATAAATCACTAATTCTTCCAGCGTTTCGCTGTGCCGCGCAGTACCTATAACCTCGTACTCTTTTCCTTTATAGTGCCTATATTTTCCTAACTTAATCATATTATTTCCCGTGACACCTTCGCTTTTTATTACCTAACCC
>CAZNNT010000006.1:2432-29108 GCA_964574495.1 uncultured Candidatus Saccharibacteria bacterium | reverse complement strand
AATCAAAAAGGAGCCGGGCGCGGCTGGGGATTTTGCATACCGAGCGCGGCGAAGTTGAGACACCGGCCCTTGTGTCGGTGGCGACGCAGGCGGTTGTAAAAACTTTGACTTCGGAAGAAGCCGCGGCCGCCGGCTGCCGGCTTTTGATTGCCAACACTTTTCATCTGCATTTGAAGCCCGGCGAAAAAATAATTGAATCGGCCGGCGGCTCGCATCAATTTATGAATTGGCCCGGCGCGCTCATGACCGATTCCGGCGGATTTCAGGTTTTTAGTTTGGGTTTTGGACATGACTTGGGCGTGGGAAAGAAAATAAGCGGACAATCCGGCAAAGAAATTATGATTTCGGAACACTCCCAGCCGAAATCGGTAAAAATTACCGACGACGGCGTCCATTTCCGTTCGCCCGTGGACGGCCGCCCGCTTTTTTTAGGTCCGAGAGAATCAATAAAAATACAGGAGGCCCTTGGCGCCGATATTATTTTTGCTTTTGACGAATGCACCGCCCCCTTGTCGTCAAAGGACTATATTAAAAAATCCCTGGCGCGCACCCACAAATGGGCGAAAATATGTTTGGAATCAAAGAAAAATAAAAAACAATCGCTATTTGGCATAACGCAGGGCTCTGATTTTAAGGACTTGAGACAGGAAAGCGCGAAATTTATAAATTCGCTGGGTTTTGACGGATACGGCATCGGAGGAGATTTGGGCGTAAGCAAGAAAACAACCAAAGACATAATTTCGTGGACGCTCCCGCTTCTTGATGAAAAAAAGCCAAGGCATTTATTGGGTATCGGCAAGCTTGAGGACATTGAGCTTATAATTAAAAGCGGCATAGATACTTTTGACTGCACCGTGCCTACGCATTACGCGCGAACGGGAGTTGCCTTTACGAATTCCGGACCGGTCAATCTCAGCCAAAGCCGCTTTTTGAAAGATAAAAAACCGATTGACGAGCATTGCTCCTGTTTTGTCTGCAAAAATTACAGGCGAAATTATATTTCACACTTGCTGCGCGCGCGGGAGATAACGCCCTTACGCTTATTGACGATGCATAATCTTTTTTGTTTTAATAAATTCGTGGAGAACATACGCCGGAAAATAAAGGAAGGAAAATTATGAAAACCGTCTCGGCGCATATTTTACGAATAGGACTGGGCATTACTTTTGTCTGGATAGGCGTTTTGATTTTGCAAAATCCCGCGGCCTGGAGCGGGTTTATAAAGCCGTGGGCCGTGAATTTTCTTTTCACTACTCCAGAAAAAACGATGATTGGCGCGGGTATTTTTGATTTGGCGGTGGGTTTTTTTCTGCTGATTAATTTTTGGACATTCACGGCTTCGCTTTTAGCCGCTCTTCATTTGGCAATAGTTTTACTGGTTTCAGGAATTAACGCCATAACCGTTCGCGACATAGGACTTCTGGCAGGCGCTTTAGCTCTCGCGTTTGATTTTTGGTCCCGCCGAAAAAATTACTTTTCAACACAAAAACCGCTCTGACTTTTGCAGAAGCGGTTTTGACGATATTTTTTCGCCGCAGTTTTTTATCCTTTTTCAAATATTTTAAAAAAAAGAACCGCGGTCTATAATTTTTCGCATATATTCTTTGTAAGTTCTTTTGTCCTTTTCCAGCGCGCAAATAGCGTTATTTTCAATCTTTGCTTTAAAAACAAGATTGCATCTCAGACATCCGTAATAGCGAACCCTCAATCTAAAATATGGATCGGGCAAGCGTTTAAGTATTTCCCCGCACCCCTCATTTCCGCAACGTAAAAACTGTTCATCCAGCACCATCATTTCTTTTCTCCTTCCCATTTATTCCAAAGATATCATATCAGCCGACTTGATTTTTGTCAATGACGATGAAGGGGGTCATTGGCGCCGAAGGAGCCGAAGAAAATAGTGCATTCGCTTAAAGTCGCTCCATCCAAAATACGGAAGCTGTCTTTAGGGACGTCTTTGAGCAAATTTCCGGTCCAGATGCTTATCGCGGTTGGCAAGAAAACATTGCAAAAAACGCGGCCATCTTCTTTAGTAGATTCATTAGTCACAATTCCGATTATCTTGCCGCCGCTATAAAAAAGCCGATCTTCCATTTCAATGACATAGCGGGCATGGAGTCCCGTTTTCCATTCAAAAATTTTCATAAACCAGATATCAGCCAATTTTTTTAACAGCGGTATTTTTGCCAGCCATGGAAAGCGGCTGAAGAGACGGGAAACAAAATTGCCTATGGACAGCAAGCCCACGACGGTCACAACCGCAATAAAACCCATTATGCCCAAAATAAACGACAGCGCTTTGAGCCAGAATTTATTTGAAAAATCCGCTAATGCCGAATTAAGCAACGCGCGTTCTATGGGGTTGACGAATAGCGGTTCCAGAAAGGTTGAAGAAATCAGCTTTATGGCTATTAAGGCAACCAGTAAAAACCCGAGAATAATAAAACCGCGCCACAGGGCGTTTTTAAGCATTTTTCCTCCGGTCAAAGAAGCTAAGTCCTGCCTAAGATTAACCATCCGCGGAAAATTTGTAAATGTCCCTTTTTCAGCCGGAGAATTTATGTTATTTTGTAACCAGATTTCAGGATTGATGCGAAAGGGAGGAAGTCCATTGAAAAACGGCGTAAAAGAAATAATTATAACAGGCGGACCATGTTCAGGTAAAACTCAAGGCATAGAAGGCAATAAGGTTGAAGGTTTGGAGGGCTTGAAACAAAAACTCTACGGGCTTGGTTACAGAGTTTTTGTCGCGCCGGAGGCGGCCACAAGAGTGATTTCCGGAGGCGTTCGTGATATGGCCGAATTAGCCGAAAAAGATTTCAGAAAATATTTGGGCGTTCAGACAGAGATATTAAAAATGCAGCTTGACGATAGGCGGCATCTCCGGGCCCTAGCCGATCTTTTTCCTGATGAGCCGAGGTTAATACTTTATGACCGGGGTCCAAAAGACGGTGAAGCTTACCTGCCGCAGGGGCATTTTGAGAATATTTTAAAGCAGCTCGGCTTGACGCCGGCGGACGTTTTTTCTTCTTTTGACGCCGTGGTTCATTTAGTTACCGCGGCCGATGGCGCGGAAGAACATTATAATTTGGATAATTCCGCGCGCTATGAAGATTTGGAAATGGCGCGACTTTTAGATAAAAGAACCTTAAACGCCTGGATAGGCCATCCGCATCTCGCGATTATTGATAATTCAACCGATTTTCGCGGAAAACTGCAGCGTCTTTTAAAAGCGGTATTGCGCGCTCTTGGTGCTCCAGAATCATTGGAAATTGAGAGAAAGTTTTTGGTTGAGGCCGTTACGCCGGAAAAAGCCATCCCTGTATTCTTTAGAAGCTCGCTTATAGAGCAATACTATATAGACATCCCCGAGAAAGAAAAATTTGATGATGTAGCCGGAAAAACAAGAATCAGAAAAGAGACGGGAGAAGATGAAAGTTCTGTTTATTGTCTGGCTCAAAAGAAAAATATTTCAGATAAAGTAAGAAACGAGCGTGAAGTAAGGATAACTCGGGAGGATTTCAAGGGCCTTTTGAAATTTCGAACACAAGATATGGATTCAATCGTCAAAAAAAGATGCTATTTCGTCTGGCGGCATCGGTATTTCATGTTAGACGTTTTTTTCCATCCATACCGCGTCTACAAAAGAGGATTATGTCTGCTTGAAGCGGAATTACTTGATGAAAATGATGAAGTTGATTTTCCGCCGTTTTTGAAAGTCGTTAAAGAAGTCACGGGTGATTCCGAATATAATAATTTTGCAATAGCCGGAAAAAAATAAAGGGTCTTGACGGACCCTTTTTATGTTAAAATTGATACACCATATTTTATGGTCGCGATTTTAAACAATATTCGCAGTTCGTATAATGTCGGCTCAATTTTCAGGACGGCCGACGCCGCCGGCGTTGAGAAAATTTATTTATGCGGAATTACGCCCGGGCCGCGCGATAAATACGGCAGAATAAATCAGAAACTGGCGAAAGTCGCGCTAGGCGCGGAATTAAGCGTGCCGCATGAATATTGCAAGTCCGCGGCCGCCTTGATTAAAAAATTAAAAAAAGAGGGCTATAAAATACTCGCGCTTGAACAGCATAAAAGGTCAATGAACATTTTTACCCAGCTTGTGGACTTCCGAAGTCCACAAGCGAAAAAGTGCGTGTTGATTTTGGGTGGGGAGATAAAAGGACTGCCGGCAAGCATTTTAAAAAACGCCGACAAGATCCTTGAAATACCGCAAAAGGGCAAAAAGGAATCGCTTAATGTCAGCGTTGCCTTTGGTATAGCCATTTTTCAGCTGATACGCTAAAATTTTCATATATGACTAAAAAAATTTTAACTCTCTGCCTTATTCATAACGATACTCATGTGCTTTTGGGTTTAAAAAAACGCGGTTTTGGAGAGGGCCGCTGGAACGGTTTTGGCGGAAAGCCGGTTGAAGGAGAAACCATTGAACAGGCGGCAATGCGCGAGATAAAAGAGGAAATAGAGATTGAGCCGGAGGATTTAAAAAAGAGGGGAGTAATAAATTTTGAATTTCAGGGTAACCCCGAAACGCTGGAGGTGCATCTTTTTTCAGCTACAAAATTTAAAGGCGAGCCGACGGAGGGGGAAGAAATGAAGCCCGAATGGTACGCTAAAGACGAAATTCCGTTTGATAAAATGTGGCCCGACGACCGCCACTGGTTTCCCTTGTTTCTGGCCGGCAAAAACTTCAACGCCGATTTTTTCTTTAAGGATAATGACACGATTATCAGCCACGAAATAAGAGAGGCTTAAAAGACCGAAAAAAATCTAATAAAAAATGGGGCTCCCTGGTGGGGGAGCCCCTCTGGCGGCTATCGTGCCCGCAGTTTCATGATAAGCCGGCTTGGAAAGTTCTGTGCGACTTTGGCGAGCAATGCCGCCAGGGTCACGATGAACAATATCCCCAACGCAGCCCATAATAGAGAGAGATCGCCGGATATCTTTTTGTCGGCGACGGCTGCCGTTGCCTTTTTGGTAGCCGGGGCTTTCTTCACCTCCGTCGGCTTGACTGCTGGTTTTGCCGATGGGGCCGCCTGCTTTTTGAGGCCATCCAATGCTTTGTTAAGCTCGGATGTCCTCTTTTCCATCCCCCCTTTGAGGTACGCAATCTCCTTTTTCGTTTTGGAGAGTGCGAGCTTCAAGGCGGCCTTATCCGCCTTGGCGGCTTCGAGTTGCTTCTTGCCGTCACCCGGGACGACCACGGCCTCCACGCCCCTGCCGTAGCAGTCGGGATCAAAGCCGAACTTCCTGGCGTGGTCGCTCTCGGTGTTGACGGCCAACACGTCCTTGCCGCAGACGAGTACATCCCCGAAGGCCGGGGTTACGGTTGCGAGACCGAGCACCATCGAGACCAAAAACAGCACCACTTTCATCAGAAAACCCATTTTTACTCCCTCCTCCTTGCCCGTGGGCGCTTGGTTTTTGTGATTTGTTTAAGAGCTTTATTCGTCTTTTATTATACTCCCACTATCATATTTTGTCAATACCCTTTAAAAATAAGGGCATATTAACCATTTTAATCTTTTGAATAATATGTTAAATTGTAAAAATACTTTTTATTCTTTATGGCAAAGAAAGTCAAAAAATTTCTGGTATTTTCTCCGCATCCCGACGACGCGGATTTTGGTTTTAGCGGAAGCGCCGCGGAGCTTGCCAAAAACGGCAATGAAATTTTCTATTGCGTCATAACTGACGGTTCAAAGGGGGCGCACAAAGCCGGCCTGAATGCCAGAGCAATGAAAAATACGCGCTTTAAAGAGCAGATGAACGCGGCCAAAATAGTCGGAGTTAAAAAAGTTTTGTTTCTGGATGAACTTGACGGAGAGGTTGAAAATACCAAAGCCCTGCGTAAAAAAATAGTCAAAGTTATCAGAATAGTCAGGCCGGATATAATTGTTTCTCCGGATCCGGCCAATAAATCTTTCGTTAGTTTTTACGGCTCGCATCGCGACCATCGGACGTCGGCCGAAGCCGTTTTTGACGCCATTTACCCCGCGGCCGGTTCAAAATATTATTTTCCGGAATTGGCCAAGAAGTTTAAACCCCATCAAATAAACGAGGCCTGGTTTTGGAATCCTGAAAATCCGAATAAATTTATGGATATTTCCAAAACCATCGGATTGAAATTAAAAGCCCTGCGGGCGCATGAGAGCCAGTTTCATGATATGCGGCTGCTTGAAAAAGGAGTTGTAGAACGGGCGCGCCTAAACGGTAAAAAAAGCGGGACAAAATACGCCGAGCCATTCCGCCGGCTGACTTTTTGAAGCAAATTTAATAATAGAATATAAGTTTGCATGAAAATAATTTTTCCCCACCTTGATCATTTCGCCTTTTTCCACAATAAAGAAGTTGACGCGCTCCATTTTACTTTGGCCCTGGTTCAATTTGCCACGGCGCTGGCCGGAGTATTCGTGCCGATATATCTTTGGGAGCTTGGAGAGCCGTTTTGGAGAATATTATTTTTTTATCTTTTGGCCTCTTTTTATTTTGTTTTAATCGTCCCGCTTTTTGTCTCGGTCATAAAACGCCTGGACGATAAACTTCTGATGCTTGTAAGCATTCCATTTCTTTCGGTTTATTTCTTCGGATTTAATTTCCTGCCGCAAAATCCCGTTTTATTTTACATACTGCCGTTTTTTAGCGCGCTTTCCGCCCTTCTTTTTAATGTCGGCTATCATGTTGGTTTTAGCGGAGCGTCCGACGACGACGCTTTGGGCCGGGAGATCGGCTCGCGTTATTTAATAACGGACCTTGTAAGATTGGGCGCTCCGTTTTTGGGCGGGTTTATTATTGCTTCCCTGGGTTTTTTTCAGGCCTTCACTTTGAGCACAGGCCTTTTGCTTTTTTCCATATTGCCGTTATTTTTTTTCGCGCATAGACCCGTTTCACCCGATGTTTCAATGAAGTTGGTATTTAAATATTTAAGGCACAAAAAACTGATGCCGTTTAATTTTTCCGGAATTGGCTACGCCATGGAAACAATGGTCGGCGTTATAATTTGGCCGATTTTTATGTTTGTTGTTTTGGGCAGTATTAAAGAGCTGGGCGGAGTTATTTCGGCCGGTCTTCTGGGCGGGGCCGTCGTGACTTTTATTATCGGCTTTTTATCGGACGCGGGCCGAAGAAGAAGGGTTGTCAGATGGTCGGGGCTGGGCGTCGTGGCCATATGGTTTTTGAGGATTTTTGCCAGGACTCCGGTTGCCGTTTCGGCAAATCAGATTTTTGGCCATGCCGTCGGCAGTTCTTTGATGGTCGGCTGGACCAGCCAGTATTATCGTCTGGCTAAAGCCGTTCCGTCCGGCAGTTCATTTATTTTGAGCCGTGAATTTCTTTATCATCTTGCTCGGATTCCGTTTCTCGCTTTTTTGATGTATTTGTCGGTCAATCTTTCTTATAATACTTTTTCCTTTACCAGTTTTATCTTGGCGGGGCTGCTTTCTTTGCTGTATTTGGCGGCGAATTTAACCCACACCACGGCTATTAAAGAATCCTTTTGACATGCCAGAACTTCCGGAAGTTGAAATTACGGCCCGAAAACTTAAAGCCATCGGCTTAGCGGGGCGTAAAATAGTCAAAATGCGGATTTTTTCTCCGGAGCAATTTATTTCATCTCTGGGCTTTAAAAAAGCCGCGAATGACGCCGCGGGCCGGAGGATTCTGGACATATACCGGCGGGGAAAAACGGGGTTTATGGATATTTCGGGCAATCCGAAAAGGGCGTTGGCTTTCCATTTAAAGATGACCGGCAATTTGCGCGCCGAAAAAACCGGAACTTTGCCCGGAAAATTTACGCGCTTTGTTGCGGAATTAAGCGGGGGGAGGGTTTTGCGCTTTGAAGATGTGAGAAAATTCGGAAGGATTTGGTACGGTCCGGAGAAAGATGTTCTGCGGGAAAAATATTTTTCAACTCTCGGAAAAGATATTTTTAAATCAAGCCCACGAGAATTTTTTGAAAAAATTAAAAAACGAAAGGGCGCGATAAAGGCGCTGCTTTTACGCCAAGATATATTTTCCGGCATAGGCAATATTATAGCCGACGAGGCCTTATGGATGGCAAAAATTCATCCGAAAACAAAGTCACATGATTTGGACGGCCGTCGGAATCGCGTTCTTTTCGGAAATTTAAAAAAAATTATAAATAAGATTTTAAAATCCGGCGGCACGAGCATGCGGGATTGGAAGCATCCCGACGGCATGGTGGGGGAGTATCAAAATAAGTTTTTGATTTACGGACGCAAAAACTGCTCGAGATGCGGCACATCCGTTAAAAAAATTTTGGTTGGTGGTCGCGGAAGCTCCGTTTGCCCCAAGTGCCAAAAGAAACAAAGGTAACATATTTTTAACAATTGTTAAAAATATGTTACTTGGTTGTTTTCTCGGCTCGTTCGGCGTATTCTCCGGTTTGGGTGTTTACGCGAACAGTGTCGCCCTCGTTTATAAAAAAGGGCGCTTGCAATTTCAGGCCGTTTTCCAATTCTATTTCCTTTGAACCGCCCTGCGCGGTATTTCCCCGTTCGGCCTGAGGCGCGGATTTTACGACATAACCAATTTTTATCGGAATTTCTATGCCGATTATTTTATCTTCGAATTTTTTAAAATTCACTTCCAGATTCGGCTTTAAAAATTTGGCTATTTCTCCGACCTCCCCTGAATTTAAAACGATTCTTTTTGAGGGATTTGACGGGTCGCCGAAAGTGAACTCTTGGCGGTGGGTAAAAATAAATTTCATCGGCTCTTTTTCTATTTCAGCCGCCTGAAACGCCTCGTTTTGATGGAAACTGCGCGGAATAATTTTTCCGGTCAGAAGATTTTTTATTTTGGCCTGTATCACCGGCTTTCTTTGCTGCATGCGCAAAAATTGCGACTCCAGAACTTCATACGGTTCGCCATCCATCACGAAAAAAACACCCTTTAGTAAATCGGTATACGAAAGCATCCTAGTATTTTATACTATAATTTATGGAATACAAACTGACCATCGGCCTCGAAATTCACGCGGAACTTAACACGCGCGTAAAAATGTTCTGCGAATCCCTAAACGACCCGCAAGAAACCCATCCGAATACGAACATTTGCCCCGTCTGCATGGGGCATCCGGGGACATTGCCGGTCATCAACAAGGAGGCGGTTAAAAAAGTTATTTTAACGGGGCTTGCGTTAGGAGGGCGCGTTGCCGAGTATTCGCAATTTGAACGTAAAAATTATTTTTATCCCGACCTGCCGAAGGGTTATCAGATTTCGCAGTACGCTTTCCCTTTGGTTGAGGGAGGGGAATTGGTTTTGCCTTACTCCGAAAAAAAGATAAGAATAAGGCGGATTCATCTGGAAGAGGATACCGGACGCTTGCTGCATGAAAAAGGTTCAGCTCTCGTTGACTTTAACCGAGCCGGAGTTCCTTTAATGGAATTGGTGACCGAGCCGGATATTTCTTCGGCAAAAGAGGCGAGCGAATTTGCCGAAGAACTCCAATTGCTTTTCAGGTATTTAAATGTATCCGATGCCGACATGGAAAGAGGCCAGATGCGGCTGGAGGCCAATGTCTCTTTGAATATGGGCACTAAAGTTGAATTGAAAAATATAAATTCTTTTAACGCTTTGCGTCGCGCCATTGAACATGAAGCGGAAAGACAGGAAAAACTTTTGAAATCCGGAAAAGCGGTTGTTCATGAGACCAGGGGCTGGGACGATTCAAAACAAAAAACGGTCTTACAGAGGCATAAAGAGGAATCGCATGATTACCGTTATTTTCCGGAGCCGGATTTGCCGAAGCTTTTGGTCTATGAAGACGAAGAATTAAACCCCGAGACCCTGAAACTTTCTCTGCCCGAATTGCCGCGGCACAAAAGAGCGCGTTTTGAAAAAGAATATTTCCTTGAAAAAAAAGAGTCGGCTATTTTGGCGCCAGATCCGGCCATGTCCGATTTTTTTGAAAAAGCCGTTTCTGAATTGATGGAATGGAGCGGGGATAAAAATAAAAAAGAGGCGATTAAACTGGCTTTTAATTATTTAACTTCCGATTTGCAGGGTTTGGTTAAAGAAAAGGAATTAATGTTCGGCGAGGTCTTGGTAACGCCCGAGAATTTTTCCGAACTTATAAAAATGATTTTGGAAAATGTAATTTCATCGCGCGCGGCTAAAGACATTTTGCGCTCCATGGTTGAAGATGGCGGCGACCCCTCGGATATCGTGAAGGAGAGGGGACTAACTCAAATATCGGCCGAGGGCGCTCTGGAAGAAATCGCCAAAAAAATAATTTCTCAAAATCCTCCGGCCGTTTCTGACTACCGATCCGGCAAAGAAAACGCTTTGCAATTTTTGGTGGGACAGGTAATGCGCGAGACCAAGGGGAGCGCTAATCCGGAAGTGGCGCGTGAAGCGCTTTTAAAGCTCCTTAAGTAATTTTCCGACTCTTTTTGATTTGAAATCCAATGGATTTTTCTGTTGCGCCTAAACCAAGTCATTTGGCGGCGGGAGTAGCGCCAGATTGAACTTTGCAGTTTCAAGACCATTTCATCTTTTGGGATTTGTCCGCGTAAATATTTTGAAATCCAGCGCGGTTCAAGGCCTAAATCATCCAGCCGTTTCCAGCTTACTTTGCTTTTGTGAAGTTTTTTTATTTCCCCGACCATTCCGGCATCCAGTCGTTTCTTGAGGCGCGCGTTTATATTTTTTCTCAATTCCTCCGGTTTAACTTTAATCCCCACCCATAATATATCGATATATCGATATATTTCATTTTTTGTCTTTTTGCTCTTGTTTTTTTTAACAGAATATTTCGCGATTTCAATCGCGCGTATCAGGCGGCGTTTGTTTTGCGGCTCTATGGTTTTGGCGCGCGCGGCATCAAGTTTTTTAAGCATTGTAAAAAGCGTCGCGGCCGACTTTTTTTCAAGTCGGACCCGAAGTTTCCAGTCGGGCGGGACGCCCGCCGCATTCATCAGTCCGAGAGCTATATCAATGTAAAATCCCGTTCCGCCCACGATTATCGGCGTTCTGGCGCGTTCCAAAATATCTTTTATGGCTTTTCGCGCGCATTTTGCGTAGTTTTCAGCGCTGAATACGGTTTTTGGAGACACCAAATCAAGGCAATGGTGGGGAATGCCCTTATAAAAATAGCTTTTAGCTTTTAGCTTATAGCTTTTAGGGGGTTTTTTATCGCGCGGAACTTTTCCTGAAGCCAGATCAAGGCCTTTATAGACCTGGCGGGAATCCGCGGAAATTATCTCGCCGTTTAATTTTTTAGCCAAACGCACTCCGAGCGCGGATTTACCCGAAGCTGTCGGCCCGACAACAACGACGAGCTTATTTCGCGAGTTCTTTTGACCTTGTAGTGAAAATCCGGCAAAGTTTATTCCGCTCGTTTCGCGAGCAGCCAGATTTCTACTACGGGGTTGAGATTTCTTTGATAAATTCATCCAGTTTTATTGTTCTTTGCTCTTTTTCTCCTCGTTTTCTGACATTTACCGTTCCTGTTGTTTCTTCTTTTTCGCCGATAACCAAAAGATACGGAATTTTTTGCGTTTCCGATTCCCGTATTTTTTTGCCCAGCGTTTCGTTTCTGTCATCCAGCCAGACGCGTAAGTCCGCGCCGTGAAGTTTCCTCAAGATTTTTAAACAATATTTTTTCACTTTGTCGTTTATCGGCAGCATCGCGACTTGAACCGGAGCGAGCCACAAAGGCAGCGCTCCTTTAAAGTGTTCAAGCAGTATTCCTATGAAGCGTTCAAAAGAGCCGAAAATCGCGCGATGAATGACCACCGGTTTTTCTTTTTTCCCGTTTTCATTTATATAGTAAAGGCCGAATTTTTCGGGAAGCATAAAGAAATCAAGCTGGGAAGTGCCCAATTGCCAATCGCGCCCTTGCGAGTCCTTGATGTGAACTTCTATTTTCGGTCCGTAAAAAGCGCCTTCGCCCACGGCCGTTTTAAAAGTTATTTTGTTTTTTTTAAGGGCTGAAGCCAAGATTTTTTCGGCTTTGTCCCACAATTTTTTATCGCCAAGAGCTTTTTCGGGGCGCGTGGCAAGATAATATTCCGGCTTAAAACCGAGTAAATCATAAAATTCATTTATTTCTTTTATTGTTTTTGAGACCTCGTTTTCAATCTGATCCAGCCGGCAGTATATATGAGCATCGTCCATCGTAATTTGCCGAACTCTAAACATTCCCCCCAGGGTGCCAGAAAGCTCATTTCTGTGAAGCCGTCCTATTTCGGCAAAGCGAATCGGCAGGTCGCGATAGCTTCTTGGCGAGGAATTATAAATATAAGTTGATTCGGGGCAATTCATCGGTTTGACGACCAAAGTTTCGTTTTTATCCCTCGGATTTTGAAACCAAAACATATTTTCGCGAAAATACTCCCAATGACCGGATTTTTCAAAGACCTCCTTTTTAACCAAAATCGGCGTTGAGGTTTCGCTGTAGCCCCCCCGGTCGTTTATTTTCCGCGCGTATTTTTCCAGTTCCCGGAAAATAATCATTCCTTTCGGATGCCAGAAAGGCGCGCCAGGGGATATTTCTTGAAAAGAAAACAAGTCCAATTTTTGGCCTATATCCCGATGGTCGTTTGAAGGTTTGTTTTCAGAGTCGGACATAAAATAATTTTATAACGCCCTTATTTCGTTGACAATAAGAGCCGTTCGGCCGTTTCTGTGGCTCATCCGCCCTTTTATTTTAACGCCGGCTTCCTCTATTATGAATGACCTGTATTGTTCAAGGGTTCGGGGGAAAATAACGGCTTCCATGGATCCCGATAGATCCAAAATTCTCAAAAAAGCCATCGGGTCTCCTTTTTTCGTGGTTATTTTTTGGATATTTTCTATCATCGCGCCGACCAAGACGGGCGCTCCGTCAACCAATGTCCGCGCCTGCGCTATTTTCATTTTTTCTTTTTCCAGTTTATTTTTCATTTTTTCAATGGGATGTCCGGACACATACAAGCCCAGCAGTTCACGTTCCCAGCGTAATTTTTCGTCGCTGGTGGATTCGGGGCTTGAGGCCAATTTTAACTGCGGCAGGACAGTTCGGTTGCTCATCAGGCCGAAAAGCGAGGACTGATTTTGCGTTTTGGCGCGCGCCGAGTCGCGATGGTAGGCAAGAATCGTTTCCAGATTATTAAGCATCTGATTTCTTTCTCCTATTGAATCCAACGCTCCGGATTTAATGAGCGATTCAAACGATTTTTTATTCAGGTCTTTGGAGGGGACTCTTTCCAATAAGTCCGTCAAGCCGGAATAGGGCCCGTTTATTTTTCTTTCTTCAATCAAAGAGGAGACGACATTTGAGCCGACATTTTTAATCGTGCGCAGCCCGAATCTTATTTTGTCATTATCCAGCGGGGTGAAGCCCTCGTCGCTTTGGTTGATGTCCGGCGGCAATACATGCATCCCCATTTTTTTGGCTTCGCTCACCAAGACGGCTATGCGTTCGGCGTCTTTTTCATCCGCGTTCATCAGCGAAGTCATAAATTCAAGCGGATAAAAGCATTTCAGCCAAGCCGTTTGATAAGCGACTAAAGCGTAAGCGGCGGCATGCGAGCGGTTAAAGCCGTAGCCGGCAAAGGGTTCTATAATTTTCCATAATTCCTCGCCGATTTTTTGGCTGTTTATTGATTTTTGGGCGCCCAAAATGAATTTTTCTTTTTGTTCGTCAAGCAATTTTTTGATTTTTTTGCCGACTGCTTTGCGCAAAGTGTCGGCTTCGGCCAGGGTGAATCCGGCAACGGCTTGGGCGGCCTGCATCAGCTGTTCCTGATAAATCATAATGCCGTAGGTCTTTTTCAAAATCGGTTCAAGTTTGGGGTGCAGATATTTTACCGGTTCTTCGCCGCTCTTCCTTTTTATGTATAGCGGTATCATTCCGGCGTCCAGCGGTCCCGGCCGGTAAAGCGATATCATGGCTATGATATCTTCAATTTCCGTGGGTTTAAGATCGGTTAAAAATCTCGTCATCCCGCTGCCCTCCAATTGAAAGACCCCGAGGGTTTGTCCGCGGGCCAGCATTTCAAAGACCCTTGAATCGGACGGCTCCATTTTGTCAAAATTCACCGATTGCGCCGAGCGTTTTTTTATGAGCCCGACGGCCGATTCAATTATGCTTAAGTTTTTAAGCCCAAGAATATCCATTTTTAACAAACCCAAGTCCTCAACGGCGTGCATTTCATATTGGGTTACGATTGTTTTTTCGTCGGTATTTTTTCCGCGCGCCGCGTATTGCAGGGGAATGGTGTTTACCAGCGGGTCTTTAGTGATAACCGTTCCGCAGGCGTGCACCGAGGCGTGGCGCGCCACGCCCTCCAGTTTTTCCGCGGCCGCTATAACCCTTTTGGCTTCAGGATTTGTCTCATAATAATTTTTAAATTCGGAATTGGTTTCCAGCGCTTCTTTAAGGGTTTTGCCGAAAGGAATCATTTTCGCGAGAGTGTCGCAAAATCCGTAAGCCAGTCCCAAAGCGCGTCCGGCGTCGCGCACCGCGGCCCTGGCCGCCATAGTGCCGAAAGTTATGATTTGCGCCACATGATCTTCCCCGTATTTTTCAGTCATATATTCCAAGACCTCGTCTCTGCGGGTGTCGGCGAAATCAAGGTCAATGTCCGGAGGGCTTACGCGGTCAGGATTCATAAAACGTTCAAAGAGCAAATCATATTTAATCGGGTCAATATTTGTGATATTCGTGACATATGAAATAAGCGAGCCCGCGGCCGACCCTCTGCCCGGGCCGACTATTATGCCCTGATTTTTGGACCAGTTGGTTATGTCCTGAACTATCAAAAAATAAGAAGCAAAACCCGTTTTTTTAATCACTTCCAATTCGTAGGCCAGGCGCTTCCTCGTTGCTTCCGGAATATTTTCGCCGTAGCGCGTTTTTAATCCCGCCTGACATAATTTTTCAAGATATGAATCGGCGGTATGATTTTCCGGAATAGGGTAGTGGGGAAAACTTATTTTTCCCAGCTCCATTTTAATTTGCGTTCTTTCGGCAATGGCCAGAGTATTGCTTATGGCCTCGGGAATGTCTTTGAAAAGTTCTTTCATTTCTTCCGGAGACCTCATTGAAAAATCATCGTCTTTCATAGTCATGCGATCGGTGTCATCCAGTCGGGTGTTGGTTTGCACGGCAAGCAGCACGTCTTGGGCTTTGGCGTCTTCTTTGGTCAGATAATGTATATCTTGAGCGGCGATTACCGGAATTTTTAGGTCGCCGGCTAATTGCCGCAGGGCTTTTTGGATTTTGGAATGATTCGGTATTCCCGGGTGGTGCGAAAGTTCAATAAAAAAGTTGTTCGCGCCGAAAATTTCTTGATATTCAAGCGCGAGTTTTTTAGCCCCTTCATAATCGCCGGAAATCAAGGCCCTTGGAATTTCTCCCGCCAGGCAGCTGGATGTGGCGATCAATCCCTTTGAATGCCCGCGCAAAAGCTCTTTGTCTACGCGGGGCTTATAATAAAATCCTTCCAAATGGGAGGCCGTGACTAATTTCAAAAGATTTTGATAGCCCTCGTTATTTTCGGCCAAAAGCACCAAATGGAATCTTCGTTCATCCGAGCCCGGTTTTTTTGAGTGGCGCGAGCCCGCGGCCAAATAGGCCTCCACGCCGATTATCGGTTTTATGCCGCAAGCCGTCGCTTTTTTATAAAATTCAATGGCGCCGTAAAGATTGCCGTGATCCGTCAGCGCTAAAGCCGGCATATTCATATCCGCAGCGCCCCTGACCAGATCGTCAATTTTAGCTAACCCGTCAAGGAGAGAGTAGTGGGAATGAGTGTGAAGGTGGACGAAAGGCATAGTTAACTAAATTTTAAATCATGGCTGGTAAAAATCAAAAAATCTTTTATGATTAAAATGCGGACGAGTTAAAAAATCAGGTCGGTTTTGTTTGTGGCAACCGTTTATTTGGTACAAATTTTTAAAGAAGATAAAGAAGAGAAACCCGCGCGATCTTTTCCGCGGCGGATGAAATATAAGAAGTGCCATGGGGCTTGTGCCCCATGGCAGATGAGAATAGATGGATTAAGGAATTGGTCGAGCTTCTACGATTAATTTCCATTTACGGCCGCAACGAGTGCATTTAAAAGTCGTGTTAGGGAAAAAAAAGACTACGGGTTTTCCACAATCACAAGCTTTTTTCGGGGCGAGGACAAAACTACTTTTTAATTCAGCGGTCAGTCTGTCACCATGTTCATGAACTATCTTTTTAAATAGATCCATCGTAATTTTCCTCCACATGACAGGGTTCTATTAACATCGTATTATAAAAAGTATTTATTGTCAAGTAAGGCGTACAGTTAACCTTATGAGGTGACAGTTTTGGAAAATTGGGGTGACTAAGGTTAACTGTACGGGAGGGAATAGTGGCTATGCGTATGCAGATGCGCAAAAGACATAATGTTTAATTTAATGATGTGCCATATTTATTTATATGGCAATGTATAAAGCCATCAGTGATTTTCCTAACAGCTTGACTTTCGGAGTTTATGGCGTATCAATGAAGATAGGCGCGAATGCTCCTTTATTTCCCGGAGGGGAATGAGAAATGGGCGTTCCTTCCAACGAAAAAATACTTGAAATCCTGGCTCAAAATCTTGGGTTTGAAGAGACCATGCGGGAGATTTTTGGCGCTTTCCCGATTCATCGGGCTTTGAGTATGTCGCTTGATGAAGTTAAGCGCGGAGAATGCCTGATTTCAGTAACTTTCTATGAGCCGATGACCAATATTTACGGCGCGGTGCAGGGCGGCGTGTTGGGAGTGGCGCTGGATTCCGCGATTTGGACGGCTTGTTTGTCTGCTTTAGGCCCGGCTGTCCTATTGAAATATTTTATGGTAACCGACGCCACGCCTTCCGTTGAAATTAAACTACCCGTGAGCGTTAAAAAGAGATATCGCGTTATCGCCAGAAGTTCCGGCGGCGTGGAAATCGTAAGAGGCCGGCGCGTTATTTGCGGTTATGGCCGGATTTTAACGGAAGAAGGCCAGGAAATAGCCATTGCTTCTGCCACGCAAGTCCTTGTGCCCTGTGGATAACTTGATTTTTATCGCGAATACGACCTTGCTAAAATAAATTAGTAAGGTCGTTTTAACCCCTTTATTATTATTTAGTTAGAAAACACAAAAAAAGTATGTGGCGAAATTGGATTAACGGAATTTTAGGTCTTTGGATAATACTCATGCCCTTTTTGGGTTTCCCGCCAGGCGCCCATCGAACCCTGATGATTTTAAGCGGTTTGGTCATTGCCATTTTGGCGTTTTGGTCAGCTATGGGTGAAGGAAAATCGGCGCCGGGACCTTCCGGAATGTAATTTTATCTTAGGTATTTCAAAAACTCCCGGCTATGCTTGGGAGTTTTTGATTTAGCCGCGCGGTTTTTCCCCCTGCGGCGTTTTGTTTTTTTGTATAATTTAATATAATAACGATATGAACGAAAAATTACCCGAATATACCCCCGAAGAACAAGCCCGCTTGCGGCGTCAAAGAGGCGGATTTGTAATCGGCGAAAGCAGACGAGGCGACATTGAACGAACGGAAACCGGCGCGTGGGAACTTACGGAAAAAGGCCGTGAAAATCTTATTCCGAAAGCCCGCGAGGAAATGGAAAAAGAACTGGCTTCCGGAAAAGAGCAAGAGCCGGCGCCGGAAGTTAAGCAAGAACCAGCGTCTGAAACGGGAGAAGCAAAAAAAATAGAGCCGCTCAAAAAAGAAATAGAAGCAATGCCGGAAAACGAGCGCAAAAATCTCGGCATCGGTTTAGGAACAATCGGATTTTTTCTGGAAGAGCAGAAAGACAAATTTTTCGCTAAAACTTTCGGAGCGGTGGAAAAAGGTTTTAAAGAAAAAAGCGCGATGCGCAGATTTTTTTCTTCTCTTCGCGAAAACTTTTCAAGAGACGCCGAGCGGGCAAGGAAAAATATAGACGAAGTTTCCCGAGGGAAATCAAAAAAACTTTTAAACTCGGGCTATTTGGCGGGTAATGTTATAAAATACGGGAGAACCGCAGCCGATGTTATCGGCTGGACAGCGGCTTCTCCTTTGCGCTATGTAATGATTTCCGCCATGGGTTTTGCCAGGGGAGCTGAAGCCGCGAAAGAAGCCAGGTTTAAAAACGAAAAAGTTATAGAAAAAACCAGAGTTAACGACATTGATAAAGCCGCGGATGAGGCCTGGAGAATTTACGAAGAAGCGGCGAAAGAGGCGAGCGGAAAAAAGCCGACAAAAGAATTGCTGGAGAAGGCCTACTCAAGCGGTTTGCCCAAGGACATTCTGGCGCGCCTCAAAGAAAATCCGGAGCCCGGCGTTGTAACCGGAATAACTCAAAAAATCGCAAGAAAATACGCGGAATATTCGGCGGGAAACGTTGAAAGAAGGGTTAAAAAAATAGATGCCAACGAAAAACTATCTGAAGCCGAAAAGAAAAATCGCAAAGATAAGCTGTTCAACAGCTACTCGCGCCGCCTTAAAGACCTTGACCGAATGGTTTCAAAATACGGCACGGTTGACGTCCTTGCTTTGGGCGCCGAGGCCGCGGAAAAGGGGGCAAAAGCCGTAGTGGCTGCGACTATGGTTGAATCGCTGTATTTGACGGCGCAAAAAGTTTGGGAACATTTGCCGACCATTTTTGCCACCATGGAATGGTTTCCTTCCGTTCCAGAGCAAATTGAGGTTAAAAAAGGCGACTCGGTTTGGAAAATATTGGAGCGCCAGCTTTCTTCTTCTCACGGGCAAAAATTCTCGGGCCTTAACGAAAGCCAAAAAACATATATTTTAGACGCTCTGAAAGATAAAGTCGTTGCTAATCCGGGAAAATACGGCTTAGATGATCCGGATAAATTAAAAATCGGGCAGAAAATAAAAATAGGGGGACTTTTTCGCGACCAAAAAGAAATCGGCTCCATATTTAGCAAAGCAGAAAAACTGACCGCGGCTGATATGGAAAATATAAAAAAGAATAACTTGTTTTTACGCCAGTGGGTAAGAGATCATCCTGGAGAAAGTTTAACCTCTCAAAAAGTTGACGAAATTTTAACCGGCATGAAATTGGAAAAGACCGGTACGAAAGGGTTGAAATTAAAAGAGTCCGCGGAGCCAGCGGCCGGAATTTTGTCGGAGGCAGACGCTGAAGCCGAGGTTCCCGCGGGTCTAAGTCAGGAGACCCAAGAAATCCTGATTCAAAAAGCCGGTTCCGAGGGCATGCCGCGATACATTATAGACAAGATTTTTTCAAACCCGGAAGATATGAAAAAATCAGTCAGCCAGTTTTTGTCCGATGCCGATGGCGAATATCAATTAATGAATGATACCGCGCCGGAAGCCCGCTGGACTTCTGAACAGCTTGATTTAGCAAGAGATAGAAAAGGGCTTGCCGATTTCATCCGCAAAAAAACCGGCGATTTTCGCGGAGGCCCGTACGGCAAATTTAAAATGAAAGATTTTCTTTCCGAACTATCCCGGGGATACAAATAAGATTGATGGCGCCGTATGGCCGAACTCGTCTTTGATTATCTGATTATGGGCGGCGGAATTGCCGGAACGACTGCCGCAGAAACCATACGCCAAAAAGACCAAAATGGTTCTGTCGCATTAATCTGCGGCGAGCCGCATTTTTTGTATTCAAGAGTTCTTTTGCCGGAATTTATCCGCAAAGAGATTGGGCTGGATAAAGTGATGTTGAGAACAGCCGGCGATTATAAAAAAAACGGCATTGATATTTTTTTGAATGAGTCAGTTTGCGATTTTAATTCGCAGACTATGACGCTTAAAACTATTTCCGGAAAAGAATTTCGCGCTAAAAAAATTCTTATTGCTTCCGGCGGCCGGCCAAAATTATGGAACTTTGAAACCTTGTTACCCGGCAATATTTTTCGCCTTCAAACGCTGGACGACGCTTTGAAGATTAAAAAGTTTTTGTCTTCGCGTCCGTCGGGTACGGCGCTGGTCGTCGGCGGAGGTTTTATGGCCCTGGAGTTTATCGCGATTTTGGCAAAATACGGATGGAAAATAAAATTATTGTGCGCCGAAAAATATTTTTGGCCGGATTTTTTGGATGAAGCGGGTTTCGGAATTTTAAAGGATTTGTGGCAAAAAAACGGGATTGAAACCATTTTTGGCCGTGAAATAAAAAACAGCGCAGAACTAGACGCCGACTTTGTTGGCGTTGGTATAGGTCTTGATAGAAATTTGGACTTTCTGCCCCATGCGGCGATTAAACCGCCAAGCGGGGGCCTGGAAGTAAATGAGCATTTGGAAACCGGGACTCCAAATGTGTGGGCGGCCGGAGATGTCGCCTCGTATAAAGACCGTTTTTCCGGGAGAAGACGTTCTGGCGGAAACTGGTCGGGCGCTTTTATGCAGGGCAGGACGGCGGGACTTAATATGGCGGGCGGCAAAGAATCGTTTAAAAATATTCCGGTTTACGCCATCAGCCATTTGGGCGTAAATATCTCTTTTGTCGGCGATGTCGGCCCATTCGCCAAAGGTGACGCCTTTATAAGCAAAGGCGTCACCTTTGCGTCAGGCGGGAAAAACGGATACATTAAAATTTTCATGAAAGATAGTCGCGTTATAGGCGCGGTTCTCATGAACGGTCAGAGGTTTTTGGGAAAGATTAATCAAGCTATAATGAATGGATGGGCAGATTCAAAAATTACTTTGGATTAGGGGCGGTTGCTTTTATCGGAGTCGCGTCTCTTTTTTTGGTTTTTGGCGGCAACAACCGCATTTCTTATATCGCTCCGGGAAATGAAATAGCCGCGCCTTCTCAAGAAAAAATTCAGCATCTTCGGACGCCGGAGCCGACTCGCGCTATTTATATGACCAGCTGGGTGGCGGGCACTGCCGATTGGCGTGAAAACCTGGTGAAATTTGTGGAGGAAACCGAACTTAACGCCGTGGTGATTGATATTAAGGATTACAGCGGGCGGGTATCGTTTGAAACGGACGATGCCTACATTAAAGATTTGGGCTCGTCCGAAAAAAGGATAATCGATATTAAAGAATTTATTGAATATCTCCACCAGAAAAATATATATGTAATCGGCCGCATTAGCGTTTTTCAGGACCCGTATTTTGTTTCTAAGCGTCCGGATCTCGCGGTCAAGAAAAAAGACGGCAGTGTTTGGAAAGACCGTAAAGGTTTAACTTGGATTGATCCCGCGGCCAAAGAATTTTGGGCTTATACCGTTTTAGTGGCTAAAGCGTCGGAAAAAGCGGGTTTTGACGAACTGAATTTTGACTATGTGCGTTTTCCTTCAGACGGAAATATGAAAGATATTAAATATGATTACTGGGACGAAGTAACGCCTCCGGCGGAAGTCATCGGCGATTTTTTCGCCTATCTAAGGCGGGAATTGGACGGAGTCGGATTGCCGTTGTCCGCGGATTTATTCGGAATGGTTACGGTTAATTACGACGACCTTAACATAGGCCAGGTTTTGGAAAACGCCGCTTTGTATTTTGACTACATTGCTCCCATGGTTTACCCGTCCCATTATCCGTCCGGCTTTAATAATTTTAAAAATCCGGCTCTGCATCCTTACGAAATCGTGCATCAGGCGATGATTGTGGCTTCGGGGCGTCTGACGGCCGCGAGTTCCAGTCCTTCAAAACTTCGGCCGTGGCTTCAGGATTTTGATTTGGGCGCGACTTACGACGCGGGAATGGTCAGAGCGCAAATGCAGGCCGTTTATGACGCCGGATTAACTAGCTGGATGGCCTGGGACGCGTCTAACAAATACACTCCGGAGGCCTATTATCAATCGGGGGTTGAATAGAAAGCGATTCGGGATATAATCAAAATATGGAAAATGCCAAACAATCTTATTTAATTCCGGGCGCGATTTTAGCGGCCGGCGTTATTATTGCTTTAGCGGTCATGTATGTCGGAGGACCGAAGAAGGAACAGGCGGGTTTTGAATCAAAACAAGAGCAAGCCGCGGTTGCGGGCTTGTCCGGCGAAGCTCAAGACCTTCTTAAAATTCAGGAAGACGATTTTGTTTTGGGAAATCCTTCGGCCCCTGTTGTCTTTGTGGAGTTCGGCGATTTTCAGTGTCCGTTTTGCGGAAGATTTTATTCTACGACCGAAAAAGAGGTCATAGAAAAATATGTGAAGACGGGCAGGGTCAAATTCATCTGGCGCGATTTCGCTTTTCTGGGCAAGGAGTCGTTTGACGCGGCGGTGGCGGCCAGATGCGCCGGAGAACAAGGCAAATTCTGGGAATATCACAATTTTCTTTTCGAAAATCAAAACGGCGAAAACCGCGGCGCGTTTTCGTTAGTAAATCTAAAAAATTTCGCGCGCTCCTTAAATCTTGACACGGACCAATTCAATTCTTGCCTTGATTCACAGAAATATTTATCCGCGGTTGAAAGTGAAACTAAACTTGGCGGGCAATTGGGCGTCAACGGCACGCCAAGCTCGTTCATTAACGGCACCCATATTACGGGCGCTTTGCCGTTTACGCAATTTGAAGCCGTGATTCAGAAAGAATTGGCCGGCAATTAATTTTTTTCAAAAATTTATGCTTTACGATGTTGTCATTATTGGCGGAGGGCCGGCTGGGACGGCGGCGGCGGTGTATTCGGCGCGCAAAAAATTAAAGACGCTTTTAATTACCGAGTCGTTCGGCGGGCAATCAATTGTTTCAGACGATATTCAAAATTGGATAGGCGAACGCTCTATCTCGGGCTTTGACCTTGCTAAAAAGTTTGAAGAGCATGTCAGGGTCTATTCGGACACGGTTGAAATAAAAATGCCGGAAAAGGCAATTAAGATTAAAAAGGCCGGAGACGATTTTAATATTGAAACCGATAAGAATAATATCTATAACGCCAAAACGATTATTGTCGTTGCGGGCGCAAGACGCAGGAAACTCGGCGTTCCGGGAGAAAAAGAATTTGAGGGCAGGGGAGTGGCCTATTGTTCAACGTGTGATGCCCCGTTATTTTCCGATAAAAAAGTAGCCGTAGTAGGCGGAGGAAACGCGGGGCTGGAAGCGGTTCAGGATCTTTTTCCTTACGCTTCGGAAATTTATCTTTTGGAATACGGAGACGCGCTTAAGGGCGACCCCGTAACAGCCGAAGAAATTAAGAAAAATCCTAAACTCAAAGAAATAATTTTAAACGCCGAGGCCGTTGAAATTTCGGGAGATAAAATGGTAACGGGTCTTAAATACAAAAACCGCAAATCGGGCCAAGAAAAAGAATTGGCTTTAGACGGCGTGTTTGTGGAAATAGGTTCAATTCCAAATTCGGAAATGGTTAAAGACCTGGCTGAATTGGATAAATTCGGGCAGATTGTCATTGATTCCAAACACGGCTCAACTAGCGTTCCCGGAATATATGCCGCCGGAGACATTACCGACGACCCCTACAAGCAAAACAACATTTCGGCGGGTGACGCGGTCAAGGCCGCGCTTGCGGCTTATAACTATTTATTGAAAAAAGGAAAATGAAACTTTTTATAATAAAACCTTTAAACTTTTAAACCCTTAAACTTTTAAACCTTTAGACATTTGATATAATGGAATTATGCGTATAGCAATAAACGGTTTCGGAAGGATTGGGCGCGTGTTTTTCCGCCAAGCGTTCGGCCATAAAAATGTTGAAGTCGTTGCCATAAATGATTTGGGCAGCGTTGAAAATTTGGCGTATTTATTAAAATATGATTCTGTTTACGGCAAATACGACAAAGAAGTCGGCCATAAAATTGACGATGAGCATCATATTGTGGTTGACGGCAAAGAGATAAGGTTTTTTCAGGAAAAGGATCCGGCCAATCTTCCGTGGAAAGAATTGGATATTGACGTGGTTGTTGAGTCCACGGGGGTCTTTGATTCTTTTGAAAAAGCCAGTCCCCACTTGGATGCCGGCGCAAAACGAGTGGTCATTACCGCGCCCGCCAAAGATGATAACGCTTCGGTAACTTTTACTCCCAATGTCGGAACGGAGCTGATTAAAAAGTCCCGCATTACTTCCAACGCGTCCTGCACCACTAATGCCGCGACTCCGATTACGGCCATAATGATGCAAAATCCGGGCATAAAAAAAGCTCTTTTGAATACCGTCCACGGCTATACGGCGTCCCAAAATTTGGTTGACGGTCCGGCTAAAAAAGATTTCAGGCGCGGAAGGGCCGCGGCAGTCAATATCGTGCCCTCAAGCACGGGGGCGGCTGAAGCCGTGATTAAAGCCGCGCCTTTTATGAAAGGCAAGTTTGACGGAATTGCCATGCGCGTACCGGTGCTGTCGGGTTCGCTTATTGATTTTACTTTTGTTGCCGGCCGCGAAACTTCGGCTGAAGAAATAAATGATATTTTCAGAAAAGCCGCCAAGTCCCCTGAATGGAAAGGCATAATGCGCGTTTGCGAAGAACCGCTGGTTTCCGCAGATATTTTAGGCGAGCCCTACGGCTCAATCGTGGATTTGGATTTCACCCGCGTCGTTGACGGCGATCTTGTCAAGGTTCTCTCGTGGTATGACAATGAATGGGGATACGGCAGCATGCTTTTGAAGCATGTGGAGGCGCTGGAGGATTACCTATGATAATTCATCTGGCAACGGATCATGCCGGATTTGAGCTTAAAGAAAAACTTAAGTTGTTTTTGAAGGAGTTAGGGCATGAAGTTATAGATCACGGCGCTTTTGAATATGATGAACAAGATGATTATCCGGATTTCGTTCGCAAGGCCGCTGAGGCCGTGGCCGCCGACCCCGAGCGCAGTCAAGGGATTGTTCTTGGCGGTTCGGGACAGGGCGAAGCGATGGTTGCCAATCGCGTAAAAGGCGTAAGAGCGGCGGTATATTACGGAGGGCCAGAAGAAATCTTGAAGCTGTCGCGCGAACATAACGGCTCTAACATTTTATCTTTGGGAGCAAGATTTATTGATGAGGAGACGGCAAAACGCATAGTCAAAGTTTGGCTTGAGACGCCTTTTTCCGGTGAAGAGAGGCACAAAAGACGTATTGACAAAATAGATTCATTTTAATATCCTGACGAAAGAGTTCCGCAATTAAGGAGGAAGAAAGCAATGAAATCTTTCAGAGGTCTTGCCGGAGCGTTTGTTGTTTTTTTTGTGGCTATGCTTTTTACGAGCGGTGTTGCTGCCTCGCATGAGAAATCAGTCGCCCGCGTTTGTGAAAAATTAAAGCCGGCTTCCAGGCCCGACACAAGCAAGCTCGTTTTGGCCATGTCTGACGAAACGGAAATTTTTAAGGACTCGGACAGATTTATCGCGGTAAAAGGATGGCGTTATCCGGGAGAGGCGCCTCCGCCCTGGGTTGATAAGGGCGGTTTAATGGTTCCTGGGGTAGTTGATTCGACATTCCTCTACACATTTTATATTGGAGGTGAAGGGGGCGAGGTGTTTTTATATCGCTGGGCGCTGAAGCTTGAAGACGGAACCGAATGCGCGTACGCCGCTTTTGCTGGCGGAAAAATATATGTTGAAATAGATTATCCCGATATTTCTCCTTCCGAGAGCAAGGATTATCCGGAACTTTCCCCTCTGCCGTTTGCCGTTGACGCCCGCCTCTTTGTTTCTGAAAAGAATGGCGCGGATAGAGAGATTTTAGGAAAATTTCCTGTCCCGAAAAGATAGCGCGTTTGTTTGTGTCGGCGATCAGCAAGATCGCCGGCTTTTTATTTTTTCGGCAAATTTTAGTAAAATAAGTTTATGCCCGAATTCATTCCAGCTATTAATTCCGATAATTTTGAGGAAATAGAAAGGCGCGTTCGCTCGCTTGAGCCATTCATGCGAAAATTCGGCATTAAATATGTCCATATTGACGTTGCCGACGGCACTTTTACCAAAAACTCAATTTGGCATGACCCGAAGGACCTAGTCGGTTTCAAGACGATTTTTGACCTTGAACTTCATTTAATGATCTCCGACATTGACCGCCGAATTGACGATTGGCTCTTTGAGCCCGTGTGTAGAATTATTTTTCATATTGAGGCCGGGCATGACCCCAAACTTATTATCCAAAAATGCATCGGAGCGGGCATTGAGGCGGGCATCGCGATTAAGCCCGAAACCTCCTGGCTTGAGACCAAACCGTATTGGGACGCGGTTAATTTGATTCAGATTTTAGGAGTTAATCCCGGTCTTGCCGGACAAAAAATGCAGCCGGAGATTACGGATAAAATTCGCGCCTTACGGCAGGCCTGTCCCGAGTGTATAATAGAAGTTGACGGCGGGGTCGGCGTTGATAATGCCGGAGAACTTGTTGAGGCCGGGGCAAATATAATAGTGGCGGCTTCCTCGATATTCGGATCTACGGACCCAAAAGAAGCAATAAAAAATTTACAGTCGGCGATAACTAAAAGCTAACAGCTATTTTATGCATCTTCACGAGGATAAAGTAAAATTTTTAGAAAAAAAAGCGAATGAAATTCGCCAAACTTTGATTGAATCGCTTATTGAAGCGGGGTCGGGCCATTCGGCCGGCCCTTTGGGCATGGCCGATATTTTTGCGCTGATGTATTTTCATGTTTTGCGTCATAATCCAAAAAAGCCGGATTGGTTCGAGCGCGACCGGCTGGTGCTTTCCAACGGCCACATTTGTCCGGTGCAGTACGCCGCAATGGCTCATGCCGGATATTTTCCGGTTAAAGAAACAAAAACGCTTCGCAAATTGGGTACGCGTTTGCAGGGGCATCCTCACCGCAT